>JBBJOD010000099.1:0-11637 GCA_037721715.1 Chitinophagaceae bacterium
ATACCATTCTTGATTTTTACAATGCCGATGGTGTTCACTTAAATGATAACGGCCATGCGGTACTTTTCAGCAGGGTGGCAGCAAAAAATATAATGAATCCTGTTCCGCCAGTTAAGGGAGGAGGCCTCCAATACAGGTATTATGAAGGAGAATGGGATCGCCTCCCGGATTTCAATACTCTAACTGCTGTTAAAGCCGGTTCATCTGCCAACGTAGATATCGGTGTTCGTGATGCGGGCGTCAACTCAAATTTTGCATTTGTATGGGAGGGAATGATTAATATACCGGTGGCTGGCAATTACACTTTTGAAACCAATTCTGATGATGGCAGCATGTTGTATTTTAATACAGGTTATTCAGCTCATGTTCAGCCACTGGTAAACAACGACGGGCTGCATGCTTCCCGTTCTGCCACTGGAAATGTTTATGTAGATGCCCCGGGATCTTATCCTATTGCCATCACATTCTTTGAGAAAGATGGTGGTGAATCCATGCAGGTATTTTGGTCGGGCCCTGGCATAGACAGGCAACTGATACCAGACAATGCATTCGGCACTAACAGCAGCGGTAGCGGGTTGCGGTATAAGTACTACGAGGGAGACTTTAATACACTTCCCGATTTCTCGTCGCTTTCACCCGTAAAATCCGGCACCACTGCCAACATTGAAATCGGGGCAAGGCCTGTCGGTTCCAATGATCATTTTGCGTTCATATGGGAGGGTTATATACATATTCCGGCACCTGGTGATTATACATTCGAAACCATTTCAGACGATGGAAGCAAACTTTACTTTAATACCAACTATTCGTTATATGCTTCGGCCGTTGTAAACAATGATGGTGTGCATGCCTCGTGGCCCGTAACAGGTACTGTTAGAGTTGGCGCTGCAGGCATTTACCCGTTTGCCGTTACTTACTTTGAGAAAGACGGCGGTGAAAACATGCAGGTCTATTGGTCGGGACCAGGTATAGCGCGGCAACCGATACCCAACGCTGTTTTAAGTAGTGGTAACCCCTCTTTTTCGTTTGACAACACTACCATTACCAGCAAAGAAAATGTAAACCGGCAAGGTGAAAAATTGACGACCCCCGTAACAGGAGAAACAACAATAAAAAGGGTTTACCCAAGTCCCTTCAACGAGACCTTCAATATTGAGTTCTTTAACATGGCCGGCAATAACAAAATAAGGGTGGATATTTTTGACATGGCGGGCCGGTTGTACTTTTCGTACCAGCCCGGCGTTCTTGCAACAGGTATCACAACGCTTAAAGTAAACACCACCGGCGTGCGAATGGCCAATGGTGTATACATGGCAAGGGTTTCTATTAACAACAAGCATTTAAAAACAGTAAAACTGGTGAAAAGCAAACGATCTATACAGGGCGGTTAAACGGTAGAAATATCTTTGCCAACCTGGTTTAGCAGCACCAGGAATATTTTCTTAATTTTCTAACCGGTAAGCGACATACTTATCACCAGATTTTGTTTTAAGCTTTCCACCACCGCAAGCTATTACGATGTATTGTTTTCCTTTTATGGAGTAAGAACTTGGTGAAGCATAACCGGCTGCCGGCAAATTTGATTGCCAGATCACCTGGCCATTTGATTTGTCAAATGCCCGTATTTTCTCATCCCGGCTTGCCGCTATAAAAATTAAACCGCTTGACGTTACCAATGGTCCGCCGTAATTATCTGTTCCGGTGACAGGAATTCCTTTTTTTGTTAAACTGTCGTACTCTCCCAACGGAACCTGCCACTTATGTTTACCTGTGTTCAGGTCAATGGCGGTTAAAGTGCCCCAGGGCGGCTTGCTTACCGGGTAGCCGTTGCGATCGTACCAGCGGTTGTAACCTGTATGCTGGTAAGGTGATTTGTTGATATTTGGTTCATGAGTCACCCTGGTACTTCCGCTTGTTTTGTTCAGCAGGTAATCTACAATTGCTGTTCGTTCTTCAATTGATACCTGTGAAAAGGAAGGCATCATTCCTCTTCCCTTTTCGAGTAATTGCATCAACTCATTCTGGGAATACTTTTGTTTCATACTGATCAATCCCGGATAGGATCCATCATGGCTTCCTTTGCGATCTTCGCCGTGACAGGATGAGCAACGGTTGATATACAAAGCATCATTCTTTACGACTTCATTCGGTTTTCGTTGCGCGACTTTTTTCAGCGAAGTATACACCGGTAATTCTTTGGCAGGTATATACAGATTGCCTTCTTTATCCACTGCCGCACCACCCCATTGGGCGCCTCCATCCGTGCCAGGGAAAAATACCGTCATTTCCTTACCGATAGGTATATACGCAGCGCCATGACGTGATGACTTAAGTAACTTTACCAGTGAATCTTTATCCGCTACAAACGGGCTGAAATCATTCTCAGTGAATGCTTGTCGTGTGAAAGGTTGCGGCGATAGCGGGTAAGGCTGTGTGGGGCTTGGATATTCACCAGCGATGGCATCGGTACGTGTTTTTCTTTCTTCAATCTTAAACAATGGCTTTCCATTTACCCTGTTAAAAAGAAAAACATAACCCTGTTTGGTGATCTGCGCTACGGCGTCTGTTTTGATTCCGTTATGAATAACTGTTAACAGGCCGGGCGGTGCCGGCGGGTCACGGTCCCAGATATCATGATGAACCAGTTGAAAATGCCAGATGAGTTTTCCTGTTGCCGCATCTAGCGCTAACAAGCAGTTTGCATACAGGTTGTCGCCTTTACGGTTACCTCCATAAAAATCAAAGGCAGCTGATCCAGTGGGCACGTACACAATTCCTCTCTCCCTGTCTATGGCCATGCCTGCCCAAGAATTGGCACCTCCTAATCGCTGACGTGGTACCGCCGGAGACCAGGTTTCGTAACCAGGCTGGCCAGGTTCCGGGATGGTCTTGAACGTCCATACCAATTTCCCGGAGTATACGTTAAAAGCCCTGATATCTCCCAACAGTGCCATCTCTTCTTCTGCCACCCTGCCTCCCACTATGATAAGGTCTTTGTAAATCGTATTAGGAGTATTTGATCTCACGTAGTCATCGGCATTGGGCCTGTTAATTCCTTCCTTCAAATCTAGTCTTCCTTTATTGCCAAAACCTTGTATCAGCGCACCTGTCTCAGCATCGAGGGCATACAACCACTTGCCGGCACCGAAAAATATCCGCTTCACAGACCCATCTGTAAAATAAGTGACTCCCCTGCTTAACGTTCCCCCGTTATCTGTAAGCGCAGTTTTCCAGATCTCCATTCCTGTGGCTGCATCGAGAGCGAAAGCCTGTGTTTTAGCCGAAACACCATACAGTATTCCGTCAATGATAATCGGGTTACATTGCATTTGGGTACCAGTGAGTGCTGAATCGGTACCGACAGATGAGTAGGTCCAGGCTACCTTCAACCGGTGAACATTTTCTTTTGTAAGTTGTCCGAGTTCACTATAGTGGCTTCTTGCACCATCGCCATTGTATTCTACCCAGTCCGTTGATGGAGAGTTCCTGGCAATCACATCGCGAATCATGGGTTCTACGGTAGCTGTTGACGGGGAACCGCAGGAAAATAACTGAACCGAACAAACGAAAAAACAACATAGTGTGAATGAGTTAATGGTCGGGGTAAATGTAAATGAAGATATCATTAGAGCATGTTGTTGACGCATGGAATGTATAATGATACAAAACATACCGGTACATTCAATAATTAAATTAGAAGACCCTCTGCGATTTTATTCTTTTCGTACTTCGCGTTTTTTCCTTTGCGTTCTTAGGCGGCCAGGCACAAGTTGTTCGCCGGGAATGTCTGAAATTCGATATCACCTTACTACTTCGATCATTCCTCCATCACCCGGCGAAACACTTGCGCCAGGTACCTTATTGTGCAAGGCACAGGCATACCTAGCAGCTGATAGCCGTAAGCTACTTCCTTTCATAATTAATAATCAGCACCAGATCTTCCTTTCCCGTTTGCGTAAGCCCATGCGAACTACCGGGGAGGGTCAATATCGCATCACCGGCCTGCACGGGAAATATTTCTCCGTTCATTTTCATTTCACCCGTCCCGCTCAGTATATAGTAGATTTCATTGCTATTTTGCAAATGGTATCCAATAGCAGCCCCGGGATGCAAGGCCCTCTTTGTAAGCACTATTTTAGAAGTTGGCACTTTCGAAAAAAAACTAGACGCCGTTGTACTGCCTCCACCATCGTGCGGACCAGGCTGTTTCAAAGCAATCTGCTTCTCGCGCTCAATCACATATCCCACCTGTTTCTTTTTATATGCAACAGAATAACCCGCACCTGCCAAAACCAACACCAGCGAAACAACAAAAATGACAACGAATTTTTTCATTTTATCAACGGTTAAAATTTGTAAAATACAGGTTAAAATGCTTGTATTTTCGGAAATTTACAGAAGATATTCATTACCGAACTGCTAATTTTCGACCAAACAACCATTCAATAGTCGTAACATCATACGAGGTCAGAAGTGAAGCGGCAGCTTACAGATTCCGGATCTGAACGATAAAAATTTTTCATCAACACTTGTTTCAGACTTGCCTTATCTACTTTGGCTAAAGCTAAAAAATAAGTGCATCCTCCTAACCGGTCTATCCATTGTCCTCAAACCCGGGATACAATGTCATTCCCCCATCAACATAAATGGTAGTGCCGGTAATATAATCGCTTTCGGAGGATGCCAGGAACAATGCCAAAGCAGCAACATCATCGGGCTCACCTATACGGCCATATGGTATCAGCTCCAGCAACTTTTTTGAACGCTCCTCGTTACTCCACACATTCTTATTGATGTTCGTTTTAATGGCACCCGGTGATATCGAATTCACCCTTATTTTATGGGGTGCCAGTTCCAGTGCCGTTGACTTCATCAGCATCGCCACGCCTCCTTTCGAAGATGCATAATTAACATGGCCCGACCACGGTATGATATCATGAACAGAGCTGATGAATATAATATTACCCACAGCCGTTTGATTGGCATTATGATCTTTCGTGATGAAATATTTCGCCGCTTCCCTGGCACATAAAAAATACCCGGTTAAGTTTACGTCTATCACTTTTTTCCAATCCTCAAGGCTCATCTCAGTAAGCTTGTTGTCTTTTTGGAGACCTGCACTGCAAACCAGTACGTCGAGGGACTGGTATTTTGCGTAAACGCTGTTGAATAAGTCAAGTACTTGCGCTTCCACGCTTACGTCAGCCTTAACAGCAATCGCTTCTCCTCCCCCGCTTGCTATCTTCTCTACAATTTCATTCGCTTCGGCTTCCTGTGAATTAAAGGTGATCACAATGCGGGCACCTTCCGCAGCGTACCTGAGGGCAATGGCTCTGCCAATCCCTGAACTTCCACCGGTTATCAACGCCGTCTTTTTACTTAATTTGCTGTTCATTTTTATCAATCATTAGTTTGTTACCATCTGCTTCCTGCATCAACGCCTTATGAAGCGGGTTCTTTACAATTTCAAAGCAAAATACTTTGTAAATTCCATCTTTTTATGTTCTTAGGGTATAGTAGAATAATTTATAGCAATCATGACGCAGGAAAAATTACGTTTGCAGCAGCAAAAAGAAGGTAAATCAAAGTGGAAAAAATGGGGACCGTATGTATCTGACCGTCAGTGGGGAACGGTGCGTGAAGACTACAGTGCCAACGGCCAGCCATGGGAATACTTCACGCATGATATGGCACGAAGCAAGGCTTACAGGTGGGGAGAAGATGGAATTGCCGGCATTAGCGACGAAAATCAACTCCTTTGTTTCGCTGTCGCTTTTTGGAACAAAAAAGACCCGATTGTTAAAGAACGTTTTTTTGGACTGGCAGGAAACGAAGGGAATCATGGGGAAGATGTAAAGGAACTGTATTACTACCTCGATGCAACTCCGACCCACTCTTACATGAAGATGTTGTACAAATACCCGCAAGAGGCTTTCCCTTACGCTTCGCTTGTAGAAGAGAATCTCAAGCGCGATAAATTTCAACCGGAGTTTGAATTAATTGACACAGGAATCTATAACGAAGACAAATATTTTGATGTTTTCGTGGAATATGCAAAAGCAACGGAAGAAGACATCCTAATAAAAATTACCGTACATAACCGGGGTGATGAAGATGCGGCCTTGCACGTGCTGCCTCAGCTATGGTTCCGCAACACATGGTCATGGGGTAATGATGATTACAAGCCGCAAATGAAATGTTCTGAAGAGGGAGACGTGTTGGTAAATCATGAAGCGCTCGGGCATCTTACATTACATCTCGATAAAAAAGTATCAATCCTGTTTTGCGATAATGAAACAAATTTTAATGCACTCTATGGCACTGCAGGTAAAACGTCTTTTACAAAAGATGGCATCAACAGGTTTTTGGTAAATGGAGATGAAAAGGCCATCAACGCTGACGCTCATGGAACCAAAGTAGCAGCAAATTATGACCTCATAGTAAAAGGAAAGGATTCATTAACTATTCGCCTCCGGCTAAATGCAGGTAACGCCGAACCGTTTGAAGATTATGAAAAAGTATTTCAAAGCAGGATCGATGAAACCAATGAATTCTATCAAACCCTCCAGGATAAAATACAGACTGACGAAGAGAAAATGATACAAAGGCAGGCGTTTGCCGGTATGATCTGGAGCAAGCAATTTTATTACTATGATATTCATCAATGGTTAAAGGGTGATCCCGAACAGCCCGCGCCACCCTCGTCACGCAAGAATGGAAGGAACCGTGAATGGCTGCACATGAATAATGCCGACATCATTTCCATGCCGGATAAATGGGAGTATCCCTGGTATGCTGCATGGGATCTTGCTTTTCACTGCATACCCTTTGCATTGATAGACCCGGATTTTGCAAAAAGTCAATTACTGCTGTTAACAAAAGAATGGTATATGCACCCTAATGGCCAGTTGCCGGCTTATGAGTGGAGTTTCAGTGATGCCAACCCACCGGTACACGCATGGGCCACCTGGCGTGTTTATAAAATTGATCAGAAAAATAATGGCGAGGGTGATGTACCCTTTCTGGAATCAGTGTACCACAAGCTGCTTTTAAATTTCACCTGGTGGGTTAACCGAAAAGATGCGGGAGGCGATAATATTTTCCAGGGTGGATTTTTAGGTTTGGATAATATCGGGGTGTTCGACAGAAGTGCCCCATTACCTTCCGGAGGCCATATTGAACAGGCAGATGCCACCAGTTGGATGGCAATGTTTTCGCTGAACATGATGCGCATCGCCCTGGAGTTATCTCGTACTAACCCTGTATACCAGAATATGGCTACTAAATTTTTTGAACACTTCTTATACATTGCCGGCGCCATGTCAAACATGGGCAATACCGCCTTTGGCTTATGGGATGATGACGATGAATTTTACTATGATGTTTTGAAACTGGAGAACGATGGAAGTGTAAAATTGAAGGTACGCAGCATGGTAGGACTGATTCCTTTATTCGCTGTGGAAGTTTTAGATCAGCGTTTATTAGACGAGGCCCCTGAGTTTGCAAAACGGCTAAGATGGTTTTTGCAAAGCAGGCCAGATCTTGCCAACCTGGTTTCGCGGTGGGAAGACAAGAATGATGGTGAGCAACATTTGCTAAGCTTGCTGCGTGGTCATCGCATGAAGGAAATCCTGGAGCGCATGCTTGATGAAAATGAATTCTTAAGCGAATTTGGCATCCGTTCGCTTTCGAAGGCCCATGAAAAAGACCCTTATGAATTCGACCTGAACGGCGCTAAGTTTGTAATTGATTACTCACCCGGTGAGTCAACCATCGGAATGTTTGGCGGAAACAGCAACTGGCGCGGACCAGTCTGGATTCCTCTTAACTACCTGATAATAGAAAGTCTTCAACGCTTTCATAGTTACTACGGTGACGACTTTAAAATTGAATGCCCTAAAGGAAGTGGCCAATATATTTCCCTGAATGAAGTTGCCTGCTATCTTACCAAACGTTTATCGAATTTATTTTTAAAAGATAGTTCGGGCAGAAGGCCATTCAATGGCAATTGCGAAAAGCTGCAGAACGACCCGAACTTCTCTAATTATATTTTGTTCTATGAACACTTTCATGGCGATGACGGGAGGGGCGTCGGAGCATCCCATCAAACCGGCTGGACCGGACTTATCGCAAAACTACTGCAGCCACGCAATGCCTTCGCTGCTAAACCAATGAAAGATAAATAAAGACATGCTATCAATTATTTCAAATGACTTTAATACCAAGTCAAGAGTAAAATTGAATCATTGTACAGACAGGAGTAAATCGAGGATGTAGAGGCCTTTGATGTTTTAATCCGGGCCGACTTACCACCTCATCTTATAATCTTTATTTTTGAAGACCTGGTTCTTCGGAAACATACCATTTAGATTTTACGGGCCGCTGGCCAAAGTATTTTTTTAAGAGCAGCGCTCTGAAATCCGGGAGCGTTAAATGAGTTCGAATGGCAAGCACTATTGTTTCAGGTATTAATAAGAAGTCATCCATCCGAGGATATTCAACTGTCATCCCTGAAAATTCAATGCTTTGCTTTCATTTAATAAAATATTATACTATATTAGTAACACAATCCTCAACGCTGGTGACAAATTAGTTACCACCATTTAAACGAGTAATCAGACTGCAAAACAACTAACAGTCACTTTACCAATTGAATCCATATGAGCTTTGAGCTATTTATTTCCTACACAAACAAAGACCCGGATAAAATTGTCGCGGAAAGGTTGTACAACGAACTCAATACACCCTATTTTCCTGTTTTTTTAGACAAAAAAAGACTGGATGCAGGATACAGCTGGAACAATCAATTGAATGCTGAATTAAAATCGTCAAAACACCTGGTGGTTGTCTGGTCTTCCAAAGCCAACCAATCTCAATGGGTTCAGCGGGAAATTGCTTTCTTCAGTTTGAAAGAGAATTCCGAAAGCCTCATCTTTCCGGTCTGTATGGATATAGGCTGGGACACTTATCCGCAACAGGCAATTCTTGATATAAAAGAAGCCGGCTTCTATCCCGCGAAGATGGACCTGTTTGACCAATATGTAATAGAGATAGTTAATAAGATAAAATCTTCCATTTATAAAAAGTATAATAGCAAACCAATTAAAAGAGCAGTATTTACAATGACTTTGAACAAATTGCTGATGGCTGATCTTAAAGAAGAAAGAAGGGTTTCTATTGAAAATAACTATGGCACTGATTTTTCTGACTGGAAACCATTTGGCAGCAATAGTAAGATCACGGAAATACTGGACAAACTATTGTATGAAGATATTAACCAGAAAACTTTTAAAGGCAAACAGTTATTTCATTGGGAAGATATTGACTGGAAAACGCCCAATTCAAAGTTATGGCTTAATGCCAAAGATGCAAACAGCGATTTTATCGACGCTAATACAAAAGCAACAGCGGATGAAATAAATAAACTGGAAGCAAGCCCCTGTGTTGTGTTGCTTGACCCATATGCACTCAATGATAAAGTTGTGAAGGAGCGTTTTATGCGTGCCAGCGATAGGTGCATGGATAACAACATGGCACTAATTATGGCATTGAACTCACACCCTTTGACTGAACAGCTGCAGTACCTGCGAAAACAGTTACAAATTGATGCAGAAAAGTTTTATCATAAGTATTTCGAACCAGGGATACCATCTAATCCCAAAAATGCAGAATGCTTTGCTAATACGATAGACGATTTGGAAGTTAAAAGAAATCTCAGGGTTGCATTAAGAAACATTGTTAATTACGACAATGCTACTTCTAATTCAAATAACGCCGTTACACATGGCAACTTCAACTAATGATTTATACCTTCTATTCTTATAAGGGAGGAGTTGGCAGATCAATGGCTATGGCCAACGTGGCAGAATGGCTTCATATGCAGGGGAAAGAAGTGATTATTGTAGACTGGGACCTGGAAGCGCCAGGCCTGGAAAGTTATTTTTTCCGGGAAGATGAACTTAATGAAGTAAGATCGAACCGTGGACTGCTAGATATTCTGTTGGACTACAAGTCGCGGTATGTCAAATTAAACCGTGAGATCATCAGGTCAACCCAGGAGATTGAAACAGTCTTTCAGACACTCATGTCAAAATTGTCAGATTATGAACTGAGATGGGATGAGGCCATCAAAAAAGAGTTGGACGCCAATTCTATTCCGCCAACGGTTTTAAATGAAACCAGTGAGCTGGATATTATCTGGAGTACAATAAGGATCATGTTATTCACTTATGCTGCTTTCAAAAAGGAAGATATTGAAGGCATTATTACAGAGTTTACAAAACTTAACGAAACAAAGAAATTCAATACCTCGACAATTGCGGGTATAATCGGCAGCAAATTGGATAACCAGGAGCTGGTAGACAAATTCTCTATATATGTTTGCGACAAATCTCAATCGGGTATGCTAGACCTAGAGGAGATGGAGATTTACCTCTCCACCTATGCCTTACTGGAGTACAAAACGGTAAACGTTTTGGTTGAAGAGTTAAAGTCGCTTTTCCTCAATAAATATTCAGGACAAAATAAGAGAGAAATTGTTACAGTTGAAACAACACCTGCCATTGAAGGCGTATCGATAAATAACATCCTTCCGCATTCCTACGACGAAGCTGAGTTTCAATTTGACGATGATCATCTGGCGGAAAGCCATGCGATAAAGGAAACCAATGACAATAAGCTAATAAATTAATGAGGTAGACAAGGCTTCAATAGCAGAAGTTTTATCAAAACATTTTTCGCCAAAAGCGCTTAAGATTGGAACGCACATGTTCTTGAAAGGCCTGCCTGAATTAAAAGATACCTACCTTTCGGTACATAAGAAAAGTAATACCAAAAAAAATCTGTGGCTGTTAACAGCCGGTAAACGCGATGGTGAAAATTTTACCACTTATTCCAGAGCTGTCCAGGAATTTAACTGGACAGAATTCTATTCTTTGTTTAATGGCGAGAGCTATTTTGAATGGTTTAGAGAGCAGCTGAATCTGGCAGACGTTACCCTCATAGACAGCAGAACGGGTGTGTCTGAAATGAGTGGGGTCAGTACCAGGCATTTGGCTAATGTAATTGTTATTGTTACCGCTCCTAATCCTCAGAATCTTTTGGGGGCTGCTGGAATGGTAAAATCGTTTATCAATGACGATGTTAAAAAAGTAAGGAATAACCGGGCGTTGGATATCGTCATGGTGCCTTCAAGAATTGACGATAATGAAAGTCTGCTTAAGAACAAGTTCCAGGCACAGTTTTATCGGGTAATAGACGAAATTCTGCCACATGCATCGGGTAAGATTTTTTGGGAATTGGGTATACCCTATATTCCATACTATAATTATGTGGAAGAGCTGGCTGTTGGCATTTCTGAGAGACCGGAAGAGTTGGAGAATACAGGGAAGTCTCCCAAGCTGGATAAAGCATATAGAAAGCTATCTTCCTATCTTATCGATGGCACCTTTGAGAGCCGCACTGTTTCTATTGAACAACCTTTGCAACCCTACATTGGATTAAGAAGTTTTGAGCTGGAAGATGCACCCTTATTTTTTGGGAGGGCCCATGAAATCAGCCGAATGCTTGAAATTCTTGTATCAAAGAATTTCTTGATTATTTCAGGCCCACCAGGCAGTGGCAAATCATCCACATTAC
>JBBJOD010000100.1:0-11637 GCA_037721715.1 Chitinophagaceae bacterium
AACAGGTTCAACGGATTTATAAAAAAAAATGCGGTTCTTTTCCAAAACCGGCTGTTTAAAAAGGGGTCAAAATCTCTAAAATTTAACCTGCTTTCCCCTAAACACTTAACAACCATTTTTCATTCTTTTGCCCTTACCTTAAAAAAAGAAATATTTGCACAATTCGCTGAAACGCAAGCCCAATAAAGGAAAAAAAAAGTTAGAATTGTTGATAATATGTTAAGATCGTGGCTTATTTTTGCACACGACCCGGATATTTTTCCATCTTATCACCGATATTTTTGAGCATATGTTTCATTGTAGACCGATTGTTAGGAATTTATCACGTTTTTTCATTCTTTTCATATTATTTTCTTTCTCAGACCAAATATTTGCACAAGATGGGGCAGCTTTATTCAGATCAAATTGTGCAAGTTGCCATGCTCTTAATAAAGCTTTAAACGGACCTGCACTGGCTGGGTTTCAGACAAGGGGTCCCTGGGCCGATAGAAAGGAACTGTATGCATGGGTTCACAACCCGGTTGCATATATGGCAAAAGACCCTTACACGCAGGGACTGAAGCAGCAATATGGTACAATAATGCAGGCTTTTCCAAATCTCGCTAATAAAGATATCGACGCAATTGCCGAGTACATCATTAAAGCATCTTCGGCTCCTGCACCGGGTGCCCAGGCAGAAACGGATAACCAAACCGCCAAGGCGCAGGAATCGGATAACTCTTTATTATTTGGGATTCTTACTTTGATACTTGCTGTAATC
Source organism: Chitinophagaceae bacterium (assembly GCA_037721715.1). Classification (GTDB taxonomy): domain Bacteria; phylum Bacteroidota; class Bacteroidia; order Chitinophagales; family Chitinophagaceae; genus JADCRZ01. The sequence continues at coordinate 761 of JBBJOD010000100.1, forward strand.
GCCCTGATCCTGCTGCAGGTTAACAGCAACCTTAAAAAACTTTCGGATGATGTGGAGGGGGTTCGTGCAGAAGAACCTGTACCTTTTTACCGCAACAAGGCCTATATATATCTTTTTACCCTGCTGATTTTCGTAATTGGTGGTTATTATACTATACAAGGAGCAATTGGATTAGGCCGTTCGAAGGGTTACCAACCGGTACAGCCGATTTATTATTCACACAAGGTGCATGCGGGCAAGAACCAGATAAGCTGTTTGTACTGCCACAGTGGTGCACAGGAAGGCAAGCATGCAAATATTCCGTCAGTGAATGTGTGTATGAATTGTCATATCGCCATTAATGAATATACCGGTAGCGCAGGGAAGTTATTTGCAGAAGATGGTACAGAGATAAATGGTACTGCTGAAATTAAGAAATTGTATGAGTATGCAGGTTGGGATGGAAGAAGGTATGTAAATGCGGGAAAGCCGGTTGAATGGGTAAGAATTCACAATCTACCAGATCATGTTTATTTTAACCACTCTCAGCACGTTACAGCCGGTAAGGTACAGTGCCAAACCTGCCATGGACCCATCACAGAAATGGGTGAAGTTCAACAGTTTTCCGATTTGAGTATGGGCTGGTGTGTCAACTGCCACCGGGAAAGCAAAGTGCAATTTACCAATAACAAATTCTATAGTATCTACGAGAAGTTTCATGAAGACTTAAAAAAGAACCCCTCTGATAGTGTTACCGTTGAAAAGATCGGGGGAACAGAATGCCAGAAATGCCACTATTAATATTTATAAAAGGTTATTGAAGCAGAGAAGGTTAATCGCGAATTTATCATCGACACATGAGTTGACTCAATCGTTAACAAAAAATTATGGAGCAAAAAAAATACTGGCAAAATTTCGGGGAGTTGAGTAACTCAGGGGTAGATCAAAAGAAGAGTGAAGACGAGTTCATCAACGAACTACCGCTTGAAGACCTTGAAGGGAAAGGATTGCTGGATGCTACAGCTCCACGCCGTGACTTTTTAAAGTACCTGGGATTTAGCACGGCCGCTGCTATGGCTGCGGCAGGTTGTGAAATGCCAGTTAGAAAAGCGGTTCCCTTTGTAAATAGGCCACAGGATATTGTGCCGGGCGAGGCCAGCTATTACGCTACTACCTATGTTTCCGGTGGCGACGCAATACCAATTGTGGCAAAGGTTAGAGACGGTAGGCCAATAAAGCTGGAAGGCAATGAAATGTCGACATTTACAAAAGGCGGCACTTCAGCACGGGTGCAGGCTTCTGTACTGGACTTATACGATACCTCCCGTCTGCGTTTTCCATTGGCGAATGGCAAAGAGGTTAGTACTTTCGAAGCTTTTGACAAAATGGTGGGTGATGCCATGGCCGGTCTGGGCGGTGCACCTGTTTGCCTTCTCACCAGTACCATCACTTCTCCAACCACTAAACAGGTTATCTCCGAATTTCTAGTGAAATTTCCTGGAGGAAAACATGTGCAATATGATGGCATCTCCTATAGCGGTCTCCTCCAGGCCAACGAAGCTAACTATGGTACAAGATCTATTCCTTCTTATTTGTTTGGAAACGCACAGGTAATCGTAAGTCTGGGAGCCGATTTCCTCGGAACCTGGTTAAGCCCGATTGAATTTCAACGCGATTATACGTCAGGAAGAAAGATAAACGAGAAGAACATAAGCATGAGTAAACATTACCAGTTCGAAAGCATAATGAGCATGACGGGTGCAAGTGCAGACGAGCGTTTTACTCACAGGCCTTCTGAAACCGGCAGCATAGCCCTCGCTTTACTCAACGCGGTACAACCCGATAAGAAGCCAATTACGGGAATTAGCAATGAAAAACTTAAAAAAGGCATCGAAAAAGTAGCGAACGAACTTTCCCTCGCTGCTAACAGGGGCAAGGCCCTGGTGGTTTGTGGCAGCAACGATCCAAACATCCAGATGGTTGTTAATGCCATCAATGACGCAATAGGTGCGAACGGTGCAACCATAGACCGCGGAGTTAGTTTGCTGACCAGGCAGGGCATCGACAATGAAATGGCCACGCTAATTACAGATATGAACTCCGGCAGGGTGGGTGCCTTATTAATTTACGATGCCAACCCTGTTTATGATTATTATAATCCCGAAAGCTTTAAAACAGCACTTGCAAAAGTGAAGGTTTCTATTTCTTGCAACGAGAAAAGGTGTGAAACAACCGAGCTTTGTAAATTTATGGTTCCCTCCCATCACTTCCTGGAAAGTTGGGGAGATGCAGAGCCAAAAACAGGCTATTTTTCACTTGTTCAACCAACCATCGCGCCTCTATTCAAAACAAGGCAGTTCCAGGATTCTCTTCTTAAATGGAGTGGTAATGCCACCACATACGATCTATACTGCAGGCAGTATTGGACTGGCAAATTAGGAAGCAGCAATTCATACGACAAAGCTTTACAGGATGGTGTTATTGAGCCGGCCGCCGTTGCAGTAAATGCAGGTACTTACAATGCAGCAGCGGTTGAAACAGCCGTTTCCGCATTGTCTTCAATTAAAAAAGGCGGCAAAACGGAGTTAATGCTTTACCAGAATGTATCTATGGGAGAGGGAAAGCAGGCTAATAACCCCTGGTTGCTTGAATTGCCTGATCCCATTACAAAAGCTACCTGGGATAATTACGTGATGGTATCCCCTGCATTGGCTAAAGAACTTTTTAAAATTGATATTAAAGAACGCAGGCAGGCGGATGATTATGAAGTACATCCTGAAAAGCCCGTGGTTACCATCAAAGTGGGAAATAAGCAGTTAGAGCTTCCTGCATTGATAGTTCCTGGAATGAATAACGAAACCATTGCTGTGGCGGTTGGCTATGGAAGAAAAAGCGCAAGTGGAAAAGAAGAGGATACAGCCAAAAATATAGGGAGAGCTGTAGTAGCTGCCGGAAAGAATGTGTTTAACCTGGTTGGATTCAACGGATCTACTACAGATTTTTATGCGGGTGACGTAACTATTACAGCAACTGATAAAACATACCGGGTTGCCATCACTCAATCGCACAGTTCTTATGAAGGTAGGCATGAGGTAATAAAAGAACTTACACTGGGCGCATTTAAAAATCATTCCAGCGAAATTCTTGAGGAAAGAGATAAAGAATTAAAACCATGGGGAGGTCTTAAATCCTATGCTAAAGAAGGAACCTTGTACCCGATATATGACAGGCCCGGAATTAAATGGGGAATGTCCATCGACCTGAATAGTTGCTTTGGTTGTGGTGCTTGTGTAGTCGCCTGTAATGTGGAGAATAATATATCGGTAGTCGGCAAATCAGAAGTACTGCGAGGGCATGAAATGCATTGGCTGCGTATTGACCGGTATTTCAGTGGAAACCCTGAAGACCCGGAAAGCATTCAAACCGTTTTCCAGCCGATGCTCTGCCAGCATTGTGACAACGCTCCGTGCGAGAACGTTTGCCCGGTAGCAGCAACGAATCATAGTAGTGAAGGAATTAACCAGATGATCTATAACCGATGTATCGGTACCAGATATTGTGCGAACAACTGCCCCTACAAGGTACGCCGCTTTAACTGGTCTGATTATACCAGGTCCGACAGCTTCGGCGATAACCAGGATCAGTCGTTGGTTGGCAAATTAGACGATGTGATATTCATGATGAATGATGATCTTTCCAGGATGGTGTTGAATCCTGATGTTACCGTAAGAAGCCGGGGCGTTATCGAAAAATGTTCTTTCTGTGTTCAGCGTTTACAGCTGGGTAAATTAAATGCTAAAAAAGAAGACCGTGTTCTGACAGACGGAGACATTAAGACTGCATGCCAGCAGGCTTGTCCAGCGAGGGCAATTGAATTCGGCAATGTTAACAACGCAAACAGTGCCATCAATAAAACGAGAATTGATAATCAAAACAGGACATTTTACGTACTGGAGCCATTGCATACGCTGCCGAATATCAACTACCTGGCGAAAATCAGGAACACAGAAACGCTAAGTGTAGAAGAAGGCCAGCATAATAAGTTCAAAGACGAAACGAAAACAACAGATAAGGAACACGGATAAGAAGACCGTTCATCAAGATCGGTATGAAACAGCTTACATCTAATAGCTAAAGTTTACTACAGTATGGCATCTTTAAGGTATGAATCGCAGACAAGAGACCCCCTGGTTATAGGTGATAAAAACTATCACCAGGTTACGGAAGATATTATACGGCCAATTGAAGCAAAACCAAGCCGTTTGTGGTGGATCGGTTTTATTATATCAGTGGCTTTGTTGCTGTTTGGAGTTCTGTCTGTTACAATGGAAGTGGTATATGGTATCGGGCAATGGAACCTTAATAAAACGATCGGCTGGGGATGGGATATTACCAACTTCGTATGGTGGGTGGGTATTGGTCATGCCGGTACGCTTATTTCTGCGATCTTATTACTTTTCAGGCAGGGTTGGAGGACAGGAGTTAACCGGGCGGCTGAAGCGATGACGATATTTGCTGTAATGTGTGCAGGCCAGTTTCCAATTTGCCACATGGGGCGTGTATGGCTGGCTTTCTTTATATTACCTTACCCCAATCCACGTGGCCCGGTTTGGGTGAATTTTAACTCTCCCCTGTTATGGGACGTGTTTGCGATCTCTACTTATTTCACCGTTTCTTTGTTATTCTGGTATTCTGGTTTATTGCCAGACCTCGCTACAGTGCGTGACCGTGCAAAGCTAAAGTGGAGAAAATTCATGTATGGAATGCTGTCTTTTGGTTGGACCGGAAGCACGAAGCACTGGCAAAGACATGAAAGTCTTTCCCTGGTACTCGCAGGCCTTAGTACGCCGCTTGTATTATCTGTTCACACCATAGTATCGTTCGACTTTGCTACGTCGGTGATACCTGGCTGGCATACTACGATTTTTCCTCCTTACTTTGTTGCCGGTGCGGTCTTTTCAGGATTCGCCATGGTACAGACGCTGCTACTTATTACCCGTAAAGTATTGCACCTGGAAGACTATATCACCTTGAATCATATCGAAGTGATGAACAAGGTAATCGTGTTAACAGGATCAATTGTCGGTGTAGCTTACCTAACAGAATTGTTTATGGCCTGGTATGGTCAGAATGGCTATGAATGGTATGCTTTCAGCCAGAATAGGGCTAACCCTTTTTCACCATATGGCTGGAGTTACTGGATAATGATGGGGTGTAATGTACTATCGCCACAGATATTCTGGTTTAAGAAAATGAGAAGAAATATAGCCGTCACCTTCTTTATGTCTATACTGGTTAATATAGGAATGTGGTTTGAAAGATTCGTAATAGTGGTCACCTCTGTTTACCGGGATTATCTTCCAAGCAGCTGGGCAACCTATTATACACCTTCAATATGGGAAGTAGGTTTTTATCTTGGAACATTTGGCTTGTTTTTTACCCGTTTCTTTTTATTTGCTAAGTTCTTCCCTGTAATAGCTGTAGCTGAAATCAAACATATTCTCAAAAAATCAGGTGAAAAATATAAAGGCAATATGGATAAAGTGGAGCAGGAAACACCTGAACTATTTTATGCTGACCAGGATGCTGCTCATCATTAATATTAAAAGAACGACTTATGGGTGTAAAGAAATTTATAGTTGGATGTTTTGATGATGAAGAAGTTTTATTTCCCGCCGTCAAAAAAGTGCGCAGGCAGGGATTCAAGATCCATGATGTGTATACCCCCATGCCAATTCATGGGCTTGATACTGCCATGGGCCTTCGTGATACAAGTCTTCATACCGCCGGATTTATTTATGGTATATCAGGAACCATCACTGCACTTGCCTGCATGACATGGGTTTTTACAAGCGACTGGCCTTTAAATATTGGTGGTAAACCGCATTTTGCCCTGCCGGCATGGATACCGATTACATTTGAAATGACTGTTTTATTCTCTGCCGTGGGCATGGTACTTACTTTTTGTTATATCTGCCAGATGGCACCTTTTGTCAAGAAGCATCATTTTCATCCTCGGGCTACTGATGATCTTTTTGTAATGGTGATTGAATGCACTCCAAAAACAAACGATAGCGAGGTAATTGCATTCCTGCAAAACGTAGGGGCCATAGAAGTAAATATTCAGCAGGCCGAGACGGGTTGGTGGCTTGGTCGTTATGATCGGAATAACAAGCCTTTTGAAAACAAAGAAATAGTAACAGTATAAATTTTAATGAATCAATAAGTAATGATGAATAAATTATCTGTCATAATATTTCTACTTTTTGCGGTAGTGTTGATCGGTTGTAGTGATGTAAAACGTTCACGGGGAAGGGAGTATATGCCGGATATGGGTTACAGTCGCGCCTATGAAACGCAGGCTCCCCATGAGAATTTACAACAGAGAGGCATTAATTATACTTCCATGCCTGTTCCGGGCACTATAAAAAGAGGCGAAATTTTTCCATTTGCAATACCTCAAGATAAAGAGGGAGACAGTACCAACTACGTAGCCTCCCGCCAGGTGGCCAATCCGTTAACTGCTATTGATTCGCTCCAGCTAAAAGAAGCGGAAAGATTATACCTGATCAATTGTGGTATCTGCCACGGAACTGCTCTCGATGGAAACGGACCCTTATATAATAGTGGAAATGGTCCTTACCCCGCAGCACCCAAGAACCTGATCGGTGATGCCGTTGTATCTGTTATGCCAGAAGGTCAGATTTTTTATTCTGTTACTTATGGTAAAGGTTTAATGGGCCCTTATGGTTCTCAGTTATCTACAAGCCAGCGTTGGAGAATTGTTCGATATGTAAAATCAAAGCAGTTAGCAGCAAAGGGTGGCGGAGACGCTAAAGGGGGTTCTTCGGATGCTGGCACCGGTGCAGCACAGGACTCCTCAGCAACTAAAACTAATTAGTAGTACTGATTCATCGATTATAAAATATTTAGAATGGCGTTAAAAGAACAATATCAGGTCAGTGGTGGTTACAGGAAGTGGTCCCTTGCTTTGTCGGGCATAGGATTATTGTCAGTGATAGTCGGTTATTTTGTTTATGGAACAGGTGATGAAGAACACCAAACCAGGTTTTGGTCGGCGCTGTTACAAAACAGTGTATACTTCTTGTTAATCGTTAACGCGGCGATGTTTTTCATTTGTGCTACCACCTTGGCCATGGGGGGCTGGCAACTAAGTTTTCGCCGGGTATCAGAAGCAATTTCAGTAGCGGTGATACCACTTGGATTAATAGCGTTTGTCATTCTGATGTGCCTCGTATTTGGCCATCAGCACCATATTTATCATTGGCTAACTCCAGAGGGAGACAGAATCCTGGAAGGAAAAAGCGGGTTTCTTAACCCTACATTTTTTACCATTTGGACGGTACTTAGCATCGGCCTATGGATCATACTGGGTTTGAAAATGCGGAGATTGTCACAAGAGCTCGACAGGGAGCCAATAAAAAGTATTGAATCCGGCAGAAGTTCTATCTTTAAAACTACCGTCTGGGCGTCTATCTATATCGTGTGGTTTGCGCTTACGGTAGCTTCCACAACACCGTGGTTGTGGCTGATGAGCATTGATGCACACTGGTTCTCTACCATGTACAGCTGGTATACTTTCGCCAGTACTTTCGTTGCCGGACTGGCGCTTATCACTCTTTTTGTAATCTATCTCAAAAACCAGGGTTACCTCGAACTCGTGAATGAAGAACATTTGCATGATCTGGGAAAATTTATGTTTGCTTTCTCTATTTTCTGGACCTATTTATGGTTCTCCCAATTCATGCTGATCTGGTATGCAAACATTCCAGAAGAAACAGTTTATTTCAAACCACGGGTGCAGGGTGCATATAGTGGTATTTTTTGGTTAACTGTTATAATCAATTTTGTTGCTCCGTTGTTAATACTAATGCGCAGGAGTTCAAAGCGCAATTACACAACCGTAACTTTTATGTCGGTGCTTATAATTTTTGGCCATTGGCTTGATTTTTTTCAGATGGTTTTCCCCGGCCCGTTAACTGATCACGTGCCGCTTGGTATATTTGACTTCGGTATCGCCCTGGGCTTTATAGGGTTAATTATGGTTGTAACTGGCCGCCAGTTGAGTAAAAATTCAATGTATGTTAAAAATCATCCTTTTTTCAAAGAGACAATCATTCATCATACTTAATTAAGAGGAGAAATTAAACAAAAGACGATTAGCATTACATTATTTGGAAACTTTGTATAAATATTTGAAAAGAACATGTCAACCCTATTTTTGATAGCGATTTTGTTGTTAGGCTTCCTGGTGACCTTTCAGATTGCCAAAGCAAGTGAGTATGTGGGAATATTAAAAGGCGAAAAGAAGAACTTTGAGCAAAACAATCGCATCAATGGCTTCTTGATGATTATATTCATGGTATTAGGACTGGTTGGCGTATACTGGTGTAATGAATTATATAGGGGCAGGATACTTGATTTTCCTGCATCACAGCACGGTGTTAAGATCGACAACATGCTTTATCTGACGATTGCAGTTACAGGCGTGGTGTTTTTGATTACACAGGTTTTACTGTTCTGGTTTGCGTTTAAATACCAGCATTCTGAAAAAAGAAAACCCTTTTATTTTCCTCATAATAACAAATTGGAAGTAATCTGGACGGTGGTTCCTGCAATCGCCCTGACAGTACTGGTGGGATTCGGATTGTATTACTGGTTCCAAATAACCGGGGATGCTCCCAAGAATGCCAATGTCGTTGAAATCACCGGGAAGCAATTCGCCTGGATCTACCGTTATCCAGGTAAGGATGGCATATTTGGCAAGAAATATTACAAGAATATTGATGAAGGAAAGAATAACCAGTTGGGATTATTTTGGGATGACAAAGCTTCGCAGGATGACTTAGTCAGCAGTGGAGAAATGTTTTTGGTGGTAAACAAGCCGGTAAAATTGGTGATAAATGCAAGAGATGTGGTACATGATGTTGGCTTGGTTCACTTTCGTTTAAAAATGGATGCGGTGCCCGGCATTCCTACCACCATGTGGTTTACTCCCTTATATACCACGGCAGAAATGAGGGAAAAAACTGGGAATCCTGAATTTGAATACGAAATTTCCTGCGACCAGATGTGTGGAAAGGGCCATTATACCATGAGAGGAGTTATTAAAGTGGTGACTGCAGACGAATACCTGCTTTGGAGAGCTAAGCAGGTACCGGCATATACACAGGTTAATCAGAGTGCAGTTCCAGCGGCTACCGGGCAAGGTGCTGACTCTACGATGAAAGCCGCTGCTGCCTTACCAGGAGCCGTTGAAAATAAAATTGCAACAACACGATAGTACAATATAGGATAACGATAGGTTAAGCCTTCAAAAGTGATAAATATGAGTAACGAGACAGTTTTACAAGGACATCCAGAGATCACCACCCTCGATGTTCACCACGAGGACGATCACCACGCACACCATAAAGAAACCTTTATAACAAAATATGTTTTCAGCCAGGACCATAAGATGATCAGTAAACAGTTCCTCATTACAGGAATGATTTGGGCTGTGATTGGCGGAAGCTTTTCAGTTCTTTTTCGTTTGCAATTGGCTTATCCTGATCAGGCGTTCCCGTTCCTGGAAGACCTCCTTGGCAAATGGGCAAGAGGCGGCCGAATTCAGCCGGAGTTTTATTACGCACTGGTTACCATGCATGGTACCGTATTGGTGTTTTTTGTATTGACAGGGGGCCTTAGCGGTACATTCGCTAACTTCCTGATACCGTTGCAAATCGGTGCCAGGGATATGGCGTCTCCATTTATGAATATGCTTTCTTACTGGTTCTTCTGGCTTGCCAGCGTAGTAATGATATCTTCGTTATTTGTTCAAACAGGACCGGCAAGTGGTGGATGGACGTCTTATCCACCTTTAAGTGCCCTCGGTAACGCATCGGAAGGATCTAAGTCTGGTATGGACTTATGGATAACCAGCATGGCGTTATTTGTGGTGTCTTCACTGCTTGGTGGTTTAAACTATATTGCTACCATCCTTAATATGAGAACCAAAGGAATGAGCATGACCAGGATTCCACTGACAATCTGGGCATTGTTTTTTACTGCAATACTTGGGGTATTGTCTTTTCCAGTTCTTTTATCCGGGTTCATACTATTACTTTTTGATCGACATGGTGGAACGAGTTTCTATCTTTCCGATATTTTTCTGAATTCAACGCAGACGGCCTTACCCAATGAGGGCGGAAGTGCTATCCTTTACCAGCACTTGTTTTGGTTTCTTGGGCATCCAGAGGTTTATATTGTCATCTTACCAGCGATGGGCATTGTATCTGAGGTATTGAGTGTAAATGCACGTAAGCCAATTTTTGGTTACATGGCAATGGTCGGCTCTCTGTTCGCTATCACCGTTCTCGCCTTCCTGGTTTGGGCGCACCATATGTTTGTAACCGGCCTTAACCCTTTCCTGGGTTCAGTATTTGTGTTGCTTACCCTTTTAATAGCTGTGCCTTCAGCCATTAAAGTCTTTAACTGGATAACAACCTTATGGCGGGGTAATATCAGGTTTACACCTGGAATGCTGTTCTCAATAGGATTTGTAAGTATGTTTATTTCCGGTGGTCTGACGGGTATATTTCTTGGCAACTCTACTTTAGATGTGCACCTTCATGATACCTATTTCGTAGTTGCCCACTTTCATATTGTAATGGGTGTGTCTGCATTTTTGGGCATGTTTGCAGGGGTGTATCATTGGTTTCCTAAAATGTATGGACGTTATATGAATAATACGATGGCATACATTCATTTTTGGGTTACTTTGATTGGAGCTTATCTTATTTTCTGGCCAATGCACTACGAAGGTCTTGCCGGTATGCCGAGGCGTTACTATGATTTTAGTCCCTGGATTTCCTTCAACAACTTTGGAGGATTAAACA
>JBBJOD010000587.1:0-3079 GCA_037721715.1 Chitinophagaceae bacterium
GCTCTTTTTCGTACACAGGCACTATCATTACCATATTGTATTGACGTGCGTAGGCCGCCATGCGTTCAGTGGTTGGCCCCGGAACCGTTTCAGCGGAAGCATACCATTCCTTATCCTGGCCCGGGCAAAAATAAGGTGTATTAAATATCTCCTGCAGGCATAGGATCTGCACGCCTTGCCTGCCCGCCTTTTCAATATAGGGGATGTGCTTTTGCACCATTGCTTCTTTTATTTCATCTATGGTTCCTTCACCTTCCGTTTTAGGGAGACTCATCTGGATGAGCCCTGATTTTATAATTCTTGGCATCGCTGCTTTTTTACAAGTTATCAAATAATTTATTTAACAGCCAGTTTCAACTTTTTTCGCTTCAATAGAACGGTATTAAATAAAATTTCAAACGGCCTGGTTCTAGAGCGATAAGCTTTATTGTACCAATCACTACACAACGACTCAAATTTTTATGTCCGCCCTTTTTCGTTTAATAAACTTTCCGTTGCCTTTTTCAACCAGGCATCTATTATCATCGATAGCCACTTTTCCACGAAGCAACACTTTCTTACATTTACCCGTTACTTCCCATCCTTCATAAGCCGAGTAATCAACATTCATATGATGCCGGGCTGCCGACAGGACATGCTGCTCCATCGGATCAAAAATTAAAAGATCAGCGTCTGACCCTATGCCTATGGTCCCTTTTCCCGGAAACATGCCAAATATTTTGGCGGCATTGGTACTGGTAACTTCCACAAATTTATTTAAGGTGATCCTGTTCTTATGCACGCCTTCTGAATAAAGCAGTTCCATACGGTGTTCTATTGCCGGGTGCCCGTTGGGAATTTTTGAAAAATCATTCTTACCCATTTGTTTCTGTTCCCAGGTGAAAGGACAATGATCTGTTCCTACAACCTGAACAAGTTCCTGGTTGATGCCAGCCCACAAAGTCGCCTGGTCTTTTTTCTCCCGCAAAGGCGGGCTCATTACCCATTTGGCACCTTCGAAATCTTTTTCATACAAAGACGCATCCAGCAACAGGTACTGGATACAGGTCTCAACATAAATGTGTTGGTTTCTACGCGTAGCTTCGCGTACGGCATTCAGGGCTCCTTCACAGGTAAGATGAACGATATAAACAGGGCAACCGGTATAGTTGGCCAAATTGGCAAAACGGGCGGAAGCTTCCGCTTCTGTCACTTCAGGTTGTGAAAGATAATGGTACAGAGGAGAAAGTTTTCCTTCAGACCTGTGCTTTGCCACCAGATAGTCAATCAGGTCGCCGTTGGTAGCATGAGCGGTCACCATACCGCCCTGGAGTTTCACTTCATTCATTAAACCGACCATCTGGCGGTCATCGATCATCAGAGCACCTTTATAGGCCATAAAAGTTTTAAAGGACGGTATGCCATGCTGTTCTATCATACCTTTTATTTCTGCCCGGGTATTGTCGTTAAAATCTGTTACGGCCATATGAAAACTATAGTCGCCCACTGCATTGCCATTGGCCCTGGACTGCCATTCCACCAGCGCTTCCTGTAGTGAATGGCCCTGCTGCTGCAATATGAAATCGATTACGGTGGTGGTACCTCCGTACAGTGCCGCCCGTGTACCTGTCTCATAGCTGTCGCTTGAATAAGTTCCCATAAAAGGCATTTCAAGATGAACATGCGGATCAATACCACCGGGAAATATCAACATGCCGGAGGCGTCAATTTCCTGGTCGGCATTGTACTTCAGGTCAACACCCATAACTTTAATAATTTCATCTTCAATAAAAATGTCTGCTACGTAGTTTTCTGCCGCTGTGATAATTCGTCCGTTTTTGATCAGTATCGACATATTAGGCTGTTGCTTTATAATTAATAGATACTTTTTGAAAGTTTTTGCCCTTTTTCATTAAGGCATAATAGGTAAAACCGGAGATGGCAAATCCTACAAACCATGCATAATGATAGATACCTGCTACCCAGGACCATACTGCTCCGGCTTCTATAGCACCCACTGCAACCACGAACCCCGGAACATTGGGGAGGATGCCCAACACTAAAGCCAGTATGGCATGGCTATTAAACCCGTTATCGTAAGAATATCGCCCGTGATTTTTATAAAGGTCCTGTAGATGTAGTTCTTGCTTTCGAATAAAAAAATAATCTGCTATCAGGATACCGCCAACCGGACCAAGCAGGCTTGAATAGGCTACCAGCCAGGTGAAGATATAACCTGACGGGCTGGCGATGAGTTTCCAGGGACATATAAGGATGCCAATTACCCCCGTGATGTAACCGCCTGTTCTGAAATTTATTTTCCTCGGTGAGAGGTTTGCAAAGTCATTGGCCGGACTTACCATGTTCGCTGCGATATTAGTGGCAAGTGTTGAGATAATCACGGCGATCATAGCAACGCTTACCAATAGGCGATCTTGAAATTTACCTGCTAGAACCAGAGGGTCCCAGATAGTATTGCCATAAACAATAGTAGTAGAAGAGGTAACCACTACGCCAATGAACGCAAACAGCGTCATAGATGGTGGCAGGCCGATTGCCTGGCCCCTGATCTGTGCCCGCTGGCTTTTAGCATAGCGGGTAAAGTCGGGGATATTGAGTGAAAGTGTGGCCCAGAAACCTACCATGCCCGTCAGGGCCGGAAAGAAAAAATTCCAGAATTGCGACTGGTTTTCAAACCTGGAAGGCTGCGCCAGTATGGGTCCCAGCCCCCTGGCAGCAATGATGGCCCAGATTAGTAAGGCAACAGCTGCAAATGGAAGGAAGAATGCTTTGAAAACAAGAAGCTTTTTAATGCTGTCAACGCCCAAGTAAATAATATACATGTTAAGCAGCCAGAAAATAAAGAAGGTAATCGCCGGCCCGGTTTGGAGCCCAAATGAATCGGGAAATACAGCAGGAAGCGTCTCCAGCGACGGAAACCACAGCCGCATCATCTGGTAAAGGGCATAGCCACCGATCCATGTCTGTATGCCGAACCAGCCGCATGCTACAACAGCACGGAGCATAGCCGGTATGTTAGCACCTTTAACACCGAAACTTGCCCTGGCAAAAACGGGAAAAGGGATACCATATTTTGCGC
>JBBJOD010000588.1:0-3079 GCA_037721715.1 Chitinophagaceae bacterium
CATCCATCACTTACCACTTTCTTAACCGTAAGAAAATCGCTATCGAAACGTCTGTTATGATATACGGTGACAAGTTTTTTTTGCAGTTTCGCCAGGCGGATCAATTCGTCGGCCTCCTCAACTGTGGCAGTAAATGGTTTCTCTACCACTACATGTTTATTGGCCTCCAGGGCCTGCTTTGTGAATTCGTAGTGAGTATAATTGGGAGTGTTTACTACCACCAGGTCAATGTCATTGTCGGCCAGTAATTCTTCGAGCGACCGGTAGATAACAACCTCCGGATACTGCACCTTCGAGAGTTGTTTTGTTCTCTCCCAAACACCATGTAATGTAAAACCCGGATGAAAGTTTATGAATGGAGCATGGAATACCCACCCTGACATGCCGAAGGAGCAAAGTGCTGTTTTAATAGTTTGCATAGTTAATATTCCTGTTACATTCTGAATAAAAATACAACACCCTCACTTTTCATTAAGTTTATAGTGACCTACAAGCAAAGTAAATGATTCGGAGGCTGTTTTCAAATCTAATTCTAATATAGTTTTATTGATGAAAATAAATCGGAATATTACTAATTCGCTGGTAAGATTGCTTATCTTAGTTTTTCTGTGACAAGAGTAAAGTGGGTTCTTTGTATTCACTCAAATAATAACTGTATGCTGGCCATGAGAAAAAGAAATTTTTTGATGTATTGTCGTTTTGCCTTGATGATGTTGCTTTTTTTTACCCTTGCCTGGCTACCTAAAAATCTGCGGTCAGACACAAAAGTGAAGAATGGCTTTGAACCAACCTCTCGAAAATCGGAGGTCATGGCAAAGAAGAAAATCATATTCATTGCGGGATCATGCAGTCATGGTCCAGGTGAACATGAGCATCTTGCCGGTTGCCGCTTATTGGCTGGTGAGTTAAATAAAAATATGGGTGACCAGGCAGAAGCTATTGTGTACGATAAATGGCCAACAGATTCCACTGTACTGAACGACGCTTCTACCATTGTAATGTACATGGATGGTGAAAAAGGGCACCTGGCGTTAAAGCACCTTTCGCACCTGGAAGCACTCATGAAGAAAGGGATCGGTTTAGCGTGCCTGCATTATGCCGTAGAAGTGCCGACCAACACCGGTGGTCCCGAATTCAAAAACTGGCTTGGCGGATATTTTGAAACTTACTGGTCTATTAACCCCACCTGGGAGGCTGAATACAAAACACTTCCCAAACACCCGGTAACCCGGGGTATCACTCCCTTCAGTTTAAAAGACGAATGGTATTATCATATGCGTTTCCAGGAAAACATGAAGAATGTACAACCCATTCTAACTGCTGTACCCCCGGCATCTACACTGGATCGCAAAGATGGGCCACACGAAGGCAATGAATTTGTAAGAAAAGAACTTGGAAAGCCGCAACATATGTCTTGGGTAACCGAACGCAAGGATGGAGGCCGCGGATTTGGATTTACAGGGGGCCATTATCATAAAAACTGGGGCAATGAAAATTTTCGCCGGCTGGTATTAAATGGAATTGTCTGGACGGCTAAGATACCGGTACCTGTAAAAGGCGTTCCTACAACTGAACTTTCTGACGCTGACCTTGCCGCCAACCTGGATTCTAAACCTTGCCAGAGACGATAGTATCTCAAACGCCCCATTTTATTAATTAAACAAAGCAAGTATTATGCATTTCGGAATCAACACGTTCCTGTTTACGTCGCCCTTTACCAATGAATCTGTCAGCTACTTCCCTCGTTTTAAAGAATGGGGGTTTGATTCTGTTGAAATAGCTCTCGAAGATGCTTCGCATATAGATCCGGCAGTAATAAAGGATCACCTGGAAAAAAACGGTTTAACGTGTAAGACGGTTTGTGCCGCTATGTCGCCCGACCTCGACCTTCGGGGTACAGAAGAACAACAACAGGCGGCTTTCAAATACCTCACCTCGTTATTAGATACAATGTCAGTGCTGGGCGCCGAAATGCTCATAGGGCCATTGTACTCTGCGGTTGGCAGGGCAGATGCTGTTCCCGAAGATGAATACAAGCAACAATGGCAAACCTCTGTGGGTCATTTGAAGAACATCGCCGCGTATGCTGAAAAGTTGGGATTGAAATTAGGCATTGAACCCTTAAATCGCTTTGAAACGGATTTTGTGAATACAGTAGACCAGGGGTTACAGATGATCAAAGATATTGGCAACCCCGCTGTTTTTCTGCACTATGATACTTTCCACATGAATATTGAGGAAAAAGACCAGGAAAAAGCCATCAGGAATGCTGGAAAATTGCTTGGGCATTTCCACGCATGTGGTTGTGACCGGGGAACGCCGGGTAATGATCACATCGACTGGAACGGAATTGCCAAAGCTTTAAAAGAGGTTCAGTACGATGGGAGTGTGGTGATAGAATCATTTACAAAAGATGTAAAAGTAATAGCACGCGCCGCAGCCATTTGGAGGCAAATAGAACCCTCACAGGAAGCAATAGCCGCAGATGGGGTGAAATTTTTGAAGAAATTGTTTGCCGAATAATTAACCGGGTTTACTGGTATCGGGAATCGGCATCTGCCGAGACACTATGGTGGCATCTGTAATGTTACCAGCATGACTCGTATTGATATTTGCCAGGTGCCGACTTTTGTTACCTGACCGCCCAAAGCTTACTATCCACTAAATACTTTATCCTGCTCTCACCAGAAATTGTTCATGCAAGGCAAGTACCTGGGGAACAACGAGGTGCATTTCATCGTTCAGTATAACATGGTCACACCATTTCATCTTACTCTCTTCGTCCATTTGGTTTTTGATTCGTTCAAGAACTTTTTCAACGGTGGAATTGTCCCGGATGATGGTTCGTTGTATCCGTAGGTTTGTGGGTGCCGACACTCCAATTACATAGTCCAGGGATTTATTCACACCACTTTCAAAAATCAATGCGGCCTCTTTGATTGCATATGGTGATACCTGGGATTGCATCCAGGTGTTGCTGTGGCTGATCGAAACCGGGTGAACTACAGCGTTCAGTTGATCCAGCAATTGTTTTTTTCCGAAAACAACTGATGAAATAAACGTTCGATTGAGCTCATTG
>JBBJOD010000589.1:0-3074 GCA_037721715.1 Chitinophagaceae bacterium
CCGTACCAGTCATAACTATGCAGGTTACAATACAAATATTCCCGACCAGTTTCGCATGGAGCAGTTTGAATCTGAATTTACAAAGATGTGGCTGAGCGGAAAAGAGCAGATGCCGCAGTTGATTACCATGCAGGTGCCGAATGATCATGGTGCGGGGTTAAGGCCTAATGACGGTTATCCCTACATTCATTCGTACATGGCAGACAATGACCTGGCTTTGGGTCGCATCCTTCATTTTCTTTCGCGAACCCCTTACTGGAAGAATATGCTGGTGATTGTTACAGAAGACGATCCGCAAGGTGGTGTAGATCACATTGACGCCCATCGCAGCATCCTGATGATGGCCGGTCCTTATGTAAAAAGAGGATACGTGTCGCATACCCATGCCAATTTTGGCGCTATCCTTAAAGTGATCTACAATATCCTGGGTGTTAAATATGTCAATCAGTATGATATCACCGCTTCTTTATTGCAGGATTTCTTTACGGATAAACCGGATCAAAGACCATATTCATTGGTCTATCCTGACAAAAGAGTTTTCGATTCGCAGAAAGCAATGAGCCGCTATAACAGAACCATCGATTGGAGGAAAATTGAGCAGGGTCCGAAGATGGATGATGAAAAGGAGCAACGTGCCAACCATTACAAGCAGGTTAAGTAAAATGCAACATACTAAACGATGAAAAGGTTTGACCGGTTGAACGAGACCGCCAGTATTCACTTGTCTACACTTTTCATTCCATATTTCTTGCAGAAGAAGAAAGAGTGCGCCATCGTCAATGTAACCTCTGGCTTAGCGTTTATACCGCTGAAAATTGTACCGGTTTATTGCGCAACCAAAGCGGGACTTCATTCTTTTTCGATTTCATTGCGTTCTCAGTTAGCCAAAACAAACGTTCACGTATTCGAGATAGCACCGCCGATTGTAAAAACAGAACTTCACCGCGAAGCAAAGGCACGCAAACAGTCAGAACGGGGAGTTTCCCCCTCAGTGGTCGCGGAGGCAACGCTTAAGGCCATTAGAAATAATTATTACGAAGCGATAATTGGTCAGGCGAAGGTGCTGAAAGGAGCATCCCGTATTGCACCAGGTTTTTTTCATAGATTACTTAACAAATTAGCGGCTGGTTAATTATTAACAGATGGAAAGAGCCTATCGTACGGGTGGTACCCTCAGCCAGGTTCTTCATAAGTACTACAGCGCCTTTATCCTTATTTTCCCTGGGCGGCGAAAGATAAACCGCCAGGAACTTGCCATTGCGTGAAATGAAAGATAAATCCTTTCAGTCATCTTGCAAAAATTGGTAAGGTAAGAAGGGAGTCGTTTTGGCAACATTCGTAAAACACTTTTGAACATCAGAATAAATTTTGATCTTTGATTAAAAAATAGAGGTTAAGTTTCCTGGTAAAAGATCTTTTAAATACCCGCCATGATCAATGTTTCGTTGTTCCATTCCTTCAGGGGCATAACGCGGAATGCTGAAACGCGGCCGGGTACGCACCACTTCTATGCAATAAATAATGTTTGACAATTTTGACCCATTTAAGATATTAGAAAAGGAAAATTTTACCTTCCAACCGTCTCGTTATGAGATGTGGATAGGTGGAGAGATGGTACGTAGCGGCAAATCAGATCGCCTCATTACTGCGGAAGTCGTTGAAGTAGCTGGAATACAAAAAGTGGAAGTGACTTTTGATGACACTTCACTTCACGCGGAACTTTCACCCAGCAATATATTTGATGTATTTGTCACAGCCAAAGACAGACTGCTACTGATAGTACTAACCGAGCAAACAAGTGAAAATAGGGGAATTAAGGGATTCGAAAAGGCTTTTGGTTCGGCCATGAAACTTACTAATTTAACTGGAAATCAACCTTATTGTTGCAGTCTTTTTCTGCAACAGGGAAACATTGCTAAAGTTACTTTTTCGTACAGCAACCCGAAAAGACTTTTGGAATTTTATCCGTAACGCCGGGGCAGCCATGGTAAGAAATTGGAGCAAATTTAATTGTATGCGTAGCTTATAGCGCAGCAGTAAAAAATTCGGCATGAAAAAAGCAATTCTTATTGGAGGCAGTGGGTTTGTAGGTTCGTATCTTCTACAAGAACTATTAAGCAATCCGGACTATGAAGAGGTAAAAATCATAGTTCGCAAAAATTTAAATATTAACCACCCCAAACTAAAAGCGCTGCTAGGCGACTATCACACGCTGTCTAATTTAAAAGAAGACATTAAGGCCGATGATGTCTTCATTGCAATAGGAACAACCAAAAATAAAGAGCCTGATCAGGAGAAGTATTACCAGATAGACCACGATTATCCCGTTCTACTGTCAAAACTCTCCAAAGAAACCGGTGCAAAGTCGGTTTTCATAGTTACCTCAGTAGGAGCAAATGCAAATTCAAGTGTTTTTTACCTCAGAACTAAAGGAGAAACTGAAAGAGATATTATTGGGCTTGACTTTGAGCATACCCATATTTTCCGGCCCTCTATGATCATGGGGACTCGTAAAGAGTTTCGTCCAACAGAAAAGTTGATAATCAAACTATGGTCTGGAGTCAATTTTATTTTAATTGGAAAGTATCTTAAAAAATACAAAGGAATAGACGGACCGAGCATTGCCAAAGCGATTAACAATGCCGCAAAGCTTCAAACTGAGAAAGTAAAATTTTATCACTGGCAGGAAATGAACGATTTGTTATAGTTGGTGTGTAATGATTTCTTAAGCAAAAGGTTCAGTTAAATTCCCTGTTGAGAAACCAGTTCCGTTGGCACTTATAAGCAAGACTGTAAATTTTTAGATTAAGGAAAATATAGGAAGTGCAGCAATAAAATGCTGTGTCGAAGCTACTGTAGATCAAGAGATTTCAGCCAAAGCGCGCAAAGAGTATCCTATACAAGAATTTTGCAGCGCTTCGCTGAAAGGACAAAAAAAATTGAAGATTCTGCCAGTAAGGGCGATGCTCAGCAACCATCCTCCCGCGCTTTGCCAAAACAGCCAATTACACACCCATTGAATGACAAAAAAAATTGAAGATTCTGCCAGTAAGGGCGATGCTCAGCAACCATCC
>JBBJOD010000590.1:0-3060 GCA_037721715.1 Chitinophagaceae bacterium
CCCATGGGTTCCGGTAGAAAATGCACCTACGATTGTCTGGCCATTGCTGGCGCCGCATGTCCGCAATGATTTTTTGATGCTTCTTAAATAGGTGTTTAATTCCTGCACAGAATTTCCGCATTGCGCAAACAAAAGCTGGTTTTTATCGCCGGAAAATTGCACAGAAACACTCGCCTGGTTTACCTGGAAGACCAGGTTCAAGTACTTTGTATTGATGATCCATCCTTCGGTAGCTGCTACTTTGCTGAAAGACCACCCTCCTCCAAGTGCGCGTAGCCTTTTACCCTGCTGTATCGCTTTACCAATTAACGCCTGAATGGCAGCAGATGTGGCAATGTAATCATTTACAAGATCTCCTGAATTGCCGTTGGCAACGTCGAACAGATTGTCTATTTTTTGACGAAAAGTATTGTGTCGATTTATCCAAAATTTCTGGTTTGTGGGTGTCACCTGGGGTAAGATGGGCATAACTGGTTTATTTGTAGTTTATTAGCAAACGAAACCGTCAACTTTTCTGTTCTGATCATCAGCCAACTCGCAAAAAACTTTAACCGCTATAATTCTTGCCGGATCAATTTTCATATCCCTCCTACACGCTGGCAGGGTTTATGGCATTTCCATTTAACCTCAACGGGTGATACAAAGCCGATCGTAACTAAGGTCAATAAGGATTGACCGAATTTTTTTGAAAATTGCAGTTCATCGATGGCGTTGCCAGCACTACAATTTGGTACATGGAAATCTTTTGGCTTGTTAACCAGTCCCCATGCATAAGACCACATCACTTTTTTTTGATATTCGGTAGCAGGATCATTACTAGTGTTTAGTACCCTGTATTGATAACAACCCTGTGTGGAAAAAATAAGAACCGCCAACAGGAAATTCCAGCTGGTGCGATTATAGGAATTTGAATGCATGTTTTATTAATTGAGATACTTGAATAATGTGTAGCATATAGTAAGATAAAAATCAAAACCAATATTCGCAATAGACACTCTTTTACTTTCTGATTAACTGTGTAGAAAATCTGACCCTTTTTGAGTAATTCAAAAATGCACAAAATTACAATTAGTGCTTTTTTACATAAATTTTAGGCTGCTGCATCATATAATGCTACTCGATATAAAGTGGAACCGCATGTGGCTATCCGCCTTGATAATCTCAACAATTAACGGCGTGAATTTTGAATAGATGATCTTATAAAAAAAAATTTATGTCAAAACTACTAACAGGAATTCTGGCAGGTATAGCTATAGGTGTATTGATTGCACCGGATAAGGGTTCCGAAACCAGAAGAAAACTTACAGAGCGTCTTTCAGATTATAAAGACAGCATTGAAGATTTTGTAAACAATTCAGCTGAGACCATCGAAACAAATTTCAATTCATTAAAGAATGAGGCGAATAATTTCATAAACAAAGGAAAGAACAAAATGGACAGTATGAGAGGTGATACGCAAGATCCATGGAATGCATGATAATCCGCCTTATTACTGATCCGGTACCATTAATATTAGAGCTATTCTAGTCTACAACTTGAATGGCTTTTATATTGTTTGCTATTACTGTCCGACTAAATTACCTGGAATATTGAAAGTCAACATTTTACCCACCCCTACCCCTCCCAGGAGGGGATGAGCGAAGACTAGCCTCCAGTAAAGATTTGGAAAGAATTCATTAATTTATTCCGGACAACCATGATTGTTTGCTATTAATTCAGCATTACTGTTCTCCAAACATAGGTATCATTACAAATGCAGTGTAAACCCTTTAAAATAAAAAACTCCGCAAGCTATCATTTGGCTCATCCCCTCCTTGGAACGGGAGGGGTAGGGAGAATTTTGAATTCAACATTCCCAGGTAGTTTGGTCAGAGAGTAATGAAAAGCTATCTTAGTCAATTTTGGTTCTTAATCATTAATAAACTGATACATCACGGATATGAATTTTTTATTAGAACTTTTACTCAATGCTGTTATATTATTACTGGTTGCACGTGTAATGCCTACCGTAAAAATCAGGAGCTACGGTACTGCAATTGCCGTTGCCCTGGTAATCGGCATTCTTAATGCAACCATCGGTTTTTTGCTTCGGCTCCCACTAAATATTGTTACATTAGGCCTTCTCTCTTTCTTCGTTCGCCTTTTTGTAACAGCGATAGTAATAAGAATAACTGATAAATTTTTTAAAGGTTTTGAAGTGCAAAACTTTACTGCAGCGATCATTCTTGCCTGCATAATGGCACTGGCTGGAACCTTATTTACTCATTTCTTTTAAATTAAATCTACACACTTATGAAACATGTTTCTCTAAAACTCATGCTTGCAGCAATCGTAATGAGCTTGACTATGCAACTGACCTCCTGCAAGTCAAAACCAAAAGACGCCGACCTATTGGCCTCAGTAAATGCGAAATTTAGTTCTGATCCTCGCTTTGCAAATGTTAATGCCTCAGTTACAGCCGGGGTTCTCACATTGACTGGACAGTGCCCCGACGAAAGTTGCAAGACATCTGCGGAAGAAAGAGCCCGGGAAGTGAAAGAAATATCGTCAGTTACAAATAATATTGCAGTGGTATCCCCTGTTCCACAGGCGCCAGTAGTGGTTGCAACCGATAATGCCCTTGAAACTGGGGTAAAAGATGCTGTTAAGGACTTTCCCGGTGTTCAGGCTGAAGTTAGCGACGGCGAAATTAATTTGACTGGCAATATAAAAAGGTCAGAATTACAAAAACTAATGAGGTCGTTAAACGCTCTTAAGGCGAAAAAAATAAATAATAAATTAACCATCAATTAAATTGGAGGAACCCTTATTATGACTTTACAAGATAAATACAAAGAACTTACCGATGCTGCTAAAAGCATTGGCGTAACAAACCTGCAAGTGAGGGTACAGGACAATGTTTTATATATTGACGGAGAGGCTCCTACAGGAAAGGTGAAAGATGATCTTTGGGATATCTATAATAAATTGGATCCCGACATCAGATCTGCAGATCTAATCATTAATATAGAAGTATAAGCCATGGTTCCCGGGGCACTGGCTAAAGTGGTTACTACATCA
>JBBJOD010000101.1:0-11539 GCA_037721715.1 Chitinophagaceae bacterium
ACCTCTAAAAACAGATCTTTGAATCACCGGAACATTCAATTTTACAGGCGCGCTTTTTTGCTTTCAACCATAGGTTTGTTTTATGGAAAAAATAACCAGTTTAAGGGTTTATTAAATGGAACGATAAAAAGGATTTCCCGAGCCCTCTTTGACCACTATCTAAACAGGATGACTAAGGAACGAAGCGTTTATATTTACGACGTGTCCAAGTCTTAACGATAAAGCTCCCTGGTGAATACTTTAACGATTACACAGGTTCAATTATATTTTGCCCTACCGGGAGTTCATGCAAGGGAATAGAAGCATTTTTTAACAACGAGAAGGATTAATAAATAATTGTAGTGATCTTCAACCTAAGAATTTCAAATCTTACAAGTATAAGTAGGCATATCGCTCAAGCAAATGCTCACTAAGAATACATTATCAATAGGTTACATATTAAGGGTATTATTGTTACCACTTAATTGTTTCATCACTACGTTAAAAGGCATTTATAGGTTGTACAACAGACTGGCATTAGAAAATCTCCTATATTTGCAGCGCAATTTCCAAAGCAACATCTGTGTTGTTCAACAGAAGAAGTTTTTATTTTCCATATGCATATAAAAAGTCCGTTTTTCTATTGTAAGACTGTCACCGATTCTTTGACAGGGATGGACTATAAGTTACGCATTATTATATAACAAAAAGGTATTAGTGAGTATTTGAAGAACGCTCGCATAATGCCTTTTTTATTTTTTAACAACCGGATGGTATAATTGTAATACAATCAACCAGTTACACTTATTTTTGTGACTGAGATGGCGAAGCCCTGTAATTAATGCTGTTTAAGCGAAACGACTGCATGTTACCTTATTAAAAATAAATTGTCAGCAGTTCGCTTAAGTTAACAATTATGAACCTCTTTAAAATATTTTTATTTTTATTGCTTTCATGCCTGGTTGCTTGTGTTAATACCAGGCCAATACAGTATGTCCAAGGCCATTTCGACACAGCCCAACTAAGTAAAATTGCGATTCAGGAACCAGTTCTACAGCGGGGTGATCTAATTAATATATTGGTTTTCAGTGATAATTTTGAGGCAACTGCGATATATAATCTGCCGAATGCCACGGGGTACCTTGTTAACGATAGTGGCAGAATCCAGATGCAGGGTGTCGGTGAATTAAAGGTGGAAGGTTTAACAAAATCGCAGGTAACTGATTTACTAAATAGCAAATTGACAAAATTTCTTACCAATCCCTATTATAGCATTCGGTTTGTAAATTACAAGATTACCCTGCTGGGTGAAGTTACGAGGGAGGGGGCTTATACTGTACAAAATGAAAAGGTAAATATTTTCGAAGCTATAGGGCTAGCCGGGGGACTTACTATTTATGCAAAAAGAGAGAATGTGATGGTCATACGGGAATTCAATGGTAAAAGGCAATTCGCCCGGTTAGACCTTACCAATCCCGCCGTCTTTAATTCGCCCTACTATTTCCTGAAACAAAATGACTTAGTAGTGGTGGAACAAACACGAAACAAAATTGAAAACAGCGACCAAACAACCGCACGTAACATCTCTCTGGCAACAAGTGTTATATCAACGCTTATATTTCTCTACACCGTTTTCAGATAATTACACCGCTTTCTAATATTTAAATATGGACGAACAGGTTGGTATACAACAGGATAAGATGACGGCTTTTAGCCCACGGGAATTTGTTCTTAAACACCTGAAATATGTACCATGGCTTATATTATCGACATTATTATTCCTGGTATTGGCTTATGTTAAATTAAGGTACTCCCCGGTTGTGTACCAGGTGCAATCCAAATTGCTGGTAAAGAAAGATAATAACGCAGGTGCACAAGACAAATTTGCAAATCTTTTTATAGGAAGCGAATCACAAAACCTTAATGACGAAGTTCAAATCATCAAATCTTCAGGAATAGCAAAAAGAATTGTAAATAACCTCGGCCTTCAGACACTTTATATTTCTGAAGGTAATCTTAAATCATACCAACTACATCCTGTTGAATCGCCTTTTGGCCTTGAAATCCTCGAATTAAAAGATTCATCACAGGCCTTTACCATTAAAATTAAATTCATCAATCAAACCACCCTCAACCTTGATGAATCTACGGAGCCGGTTTATATGGGCCAGGTTGTTGAAAAAGGTTATGCAAAGATCCGGTTTAGGAAAACACCCATTGATTATCATCAATATGGTAGTTCGTTGTTTACAGTGTCATGGGTGCCGCTGGAAGAAATCGCTGATGGCATAGCAGGCAGTTTTGTTGTTGCACCTATAAATGATTACTCTAATGTGCTACTTGTAACATTAGAAACTGAAAATCCGAGATTAGGCAGAGATATTGTAAACCAGCTGATGCAGGAATATAATAAATCGAGTGTAGAAGATAAAAAAATCATTACCGTTAATACCCTTGAATTTATAGAAGAGAGACTGGATACATTGAAACGCGAATTGAATGGGGTGGAATCAATTCTTCAAAGCTTTCGGGAAAAGAATAAGGCAATAAATCTGGAACAACAATCGGTTATCAACTTTGGTGAGTTGAGTTCGGCCACTAATAACCTGGCAGAACAGGAAGTTCAGTTAAAAGTACTGGGTTTCCTGACCACTTACCTGAAAGATGAAAAAAATATATACAAAACAGTTCCAGTATCCCTGGGTATTACAGAGCCCTCCTTACAGATACTGATAACGGAGTATAATTCCGCTCAGTTGAAAAGGGAAACGCTTTTAAAAACCACCACCCAAGACAACCCACTTGTTGTTAATCTGAATACAGAATTGGAAAAACTTAGGGAGCAAATAAGCGAAAGCCTTAATAATATTCAGCAATCATTTATTATTAATCGTGATAATTTAAGACAAAAAACAAGGCAGGCCGAAGGTGAGATAGGTGAGGTGCCTGAAAAAGGGCGAAGACTGCTTGAAATCACCCGCCAGCAAAAAATTCTGGAAGATCTTTATTCTTTCTTGTTACAAAAAAGATTGGAAACTTCTATATCATCTGCTTCCACCATTTCTAACTCCAAAGTGTTGGAGCCGGCCAAGTCACTAAAAGTGCCGATAAGGCCTGATAAAAAGGGCCTGTACATTATTGCTTTGTTACTGGGACTTGGAATACCCATTGCAATATTGGCCTTAAAAGAATACCTGAACGATAAAATCACGAGCCGACAGGATGTTGAAAGACTAACCCAGGCCCCTATCTTAGGAGAGATTGGTCATTCTGAAGGAAAGGATACATTGGTAGTAACTAAGAACAACAGGAAATTTATTTCTGAACAGTTCCGAGTTATCCGTACCAATCTTCAATACGTTCTAAACAAAATAGATAAGCCTGTTTTGTTGGTTACGTCGTCTTTTAGTGGTGAAGGAAAATCATTTGTAAGTACAAATATCGGTTCGGTAATGGCTCTGACAGGTAAGAAAACGGTTATTCTGGAATTTGATATACGCAAACCCAAAATTGTTGCAGGCCTTGATCTTAAAGGCAAAGAGGGAATTACCAATTATATTGTGGGTAATGCCAATATAGAAGATATTATTATACCAGTAACCCAGGTGCAGAATCTTTACGTGATACCTTGTGGACCTATACCTCCCAATCCGGCGGAGTTACTGCTGGATGAAAAAATCAAGGAAATGTTTGATTACCTCAAATTAAATTTTGATGCGGTAATCATCGACTCCGCTCCATTAGGATTAGTAAGCGACGCGGTTGTTTTAAGCATTTATGCGCATGCAACCCTGTATATTATGAGACAGGATTATACACTTAAGAAGCAATTAGGCCTGGTAAATGAATTCTATAAGAAAAACAAACTACCCAAAATTTCGATTTTGCTGAACGATGTGAAGACAAGCAGTACTTATGGCGGTTATTATGGTAACTATGGTTACGGTTATGGTTACGGACACGGTGGTGAGTATTTCGAAGAAGAGAAAAAGAAGCAACGTAGCGTAATGAATAGGATTAAAAGTGTTTTTGGAAGAAAATGACAGGCAACGAAGACTATTTTGTTCATCCTACCGCAATCATCGATGAAAATTGTACAATTGGCAAGGGTTCCAGGATCTGGCATTTTTCACATATCATGTCAGGCGCTACGATAGGCAGAAATTGTACAATAGGTCACAATGTTTTTATCGAGACCGGGGTTGTTTTGGGGAACAATGTGAAAGTTAAAAACAATGTGTCCATCTACTCCGGTGTTAAATGTGAAGACAACGTTTTTCTAGGACCATCTATGGTCTTCACCAATGTTATCAACCCCAGGAGCATTATCGAAAGAAAAAATCAATTTAGGGAAACCATTGTAAAAAAAGGGGCTACCATCGGCGCAAATGCTACGATTGTATGTGGAAACAGTATTGGAGAACACGCCATGGTTGGAGCCGGTACTGTTATCACAAAAGAAGTAAAACCTTATGCATTGGTGGTGGGTAATCCCGGAAAACAGACCGGCTGGGTAAGTGAGTATGGACATAAATTAATTTTTAACGAAAAAGGGCAGGCGAAATGTCCTGAAAGTAAGCAGCAATATGTTTTAAATAATGATGAGCTCGTTGAAGTATGACGTTCAGGGATGGTAATGATGTGCCATCATTCAAAACTGGCATCGCGTAGATCGCAGGTTCCAGTTAATAAAGCATAAAATAGAAAAAGAGTTGGAAGGAAACCATGGAAACAACCAAACAACCATACTGGGACCTTGAAATTAAGCCGCAAAGTAGTTTGCTCAATTTGCACTTAAAGGATGTATGGAACTACCGCGATTTATTATTGCTATTAGTAAAACGCGATTTTGTTTCTTTCTATAAGCAAACGGTCTTTGGCCCATTGTGGTTTTTTATCCAGCCTATTTTTACAACTTTCATCTTTACTATTGTGTTTTCAAGACTGGCTCGTATTAGTACAGAAGGTGCTCCTCCCGCCCTTTTTTACCTCGCAGGTACCGTTGCCTGGAACTATTTCTCCGAATGCCTCATCAAGACAAGTAGTGTGCTAAGAGACAATTCCGGGATTTTTGGAAAGGTGTATTTTCCCAGGTTAATCATGCCGCTTAGCATAATCATATCGAACCTGGTTAAATTTGGCGTACAATTTCTGCTTTTTATTATGATGCTTTGTTGGTATGCATTTCAAAATAATAACGTTCATCCAAATATTTACGTCCTTTTCTTCCCATTAATCATCATAACGATGGCAATGTTAGGATTGGGAATCGGTTTAATCGTCAGCGCATTAACCATCAAATACCGTGATCTGGCATTTCTTATAGCATTCGGTGTGCAGTTGCTTATGTATGCAACTCCGGTTATTTACCCGCTCTCTTTTATACCGGAAAAGTACAAAGCGATTCTTGCATTGAATCCATTGGCGGCACTCATAGAAACCTTTCGTTATGGTTTCATCGGTACTGGACATTTTTATGGAGGTGCGTTTGTTTATAGTATCGCCGTTTCAATTGTCTTATTTGTAGCAGGTTTGATAGTATTTAATAAGGTAGAGAAAAATTTTGTTGATACCGTATAGATTGATTTGCTGAAAAGCGGCAGATAATTGATTTCACGATTTAAAAGTAATGCCGGGAAGCCTTTACATCCTGTGAAAAAGTAACATTGGAAATTGGAATTAAGTATTGTAATACCAACCTTTAACAGGTCAGCATTTTTGGAATTGACATTAAAAAGTATCGTTGAGCAGCAGATAGAAACCAGGTCTTTTGAAGTAATTGTGATTGATAACGGATCTACAGATGCAACGGAGATCGTCTGCAAAAAGTTTAGAACCTTGATTAAAAATTTCATCTATCATTATGATGATGAACCAGGTCAATTGACAGGCAGGCACAAGGGCACTGAATTGTCGTGTGCCGGCATTATATCTTTCATCGATGATGATGTAGAATTAAATCCAAAATGGATTGATTCAATTATAGCAGTCTTTGATGCCAATTTATCTGTTTCAATTGTTGGAGGACCTTGTTTACCAAAGTATCAGCAATACCCACCTTCATGGGTTAAAAACTTTTGGGAGCCTACTCCTTATGGAGGTGTGATGTGTTTACCGTTAAGCCTGATTGATATAGGTGCTGAGAGCCTCGAGATTGATCCATTATATGTATTTGGTTTAAATTATAGTATTAGAAAAGATGTTTTACTGAAATTAGGCGGCTTTCATCCGGATTGTATACCAAAAGACTTGCAGAAATTTCAGGGCGATGGGGAAACAGGATTGTCACTCAAGGCTAAAAGTAGCAATATTAAAGCCCTGTATACCAGCGCAGCTTTTTTATATCATCAGGTTGCTGCTGATAGACTTACATCAGCCTATTTTGAAAAGTGGTACTATTATAACGGAGTCTGCCAATCATTCACCGATATCCGTTCCGCATTTAAATTAAACGGTACCAAGCCGGATGCAACCTTCAATATACAGAAACGATTATACCAGAAGGTTAGTAAAGTAAATGAGATAGTAAAACGTGCTGTCAGGCGTAAAGATGTTAATGTATCACCTGAAATTGTACGGATGCAATCAATTTTTAGCATTCGTTATAAAGAAGGATACCAGTTCCATCAACATCATTTTAAGACAGACAGTAGAGTAAGAGATTGGGTGCTAAAGGACGATTATTGGAACTATAAAATACCAGGTTGAAACGTGAATAGAATTACCAATTAAAATATTTTGCATAAATTGTAAGTTTTTGGAAGGGTTTTATTTCAACGAATTGCTCTTCGTGCACTTTGATCAAAATCTGATCCTGTTTTATAATATTGAAAAGTATCATATAGCATTGCGTCGTTGCACTTCAAAAACGTAAAAAGAGAACAGGGAAATCAAATTAATAATTGTGTAAAGATGGTTAATGATTGAAAATATTATTTATAATCAAATTTTGATGGCCATTATCATCAGGTCTGATTATAAAAAAGATGGCATTACATTTTTTACGCCTGGCGAATTCTCTCAGCAGCTTGGCTATATGAACCGTCCAAAGGGATATGTGATCGAACCCCATATTCATAAACACCTTGAGCGTCAAGTACTTTATACACAGGAAGTACTTATTATTAAATCAGGCGTTGTACAGGTTGATTTTTATAATAAAGCGCAACATTACCTCGAAAGCAGATCACTATACAAAGGAGATGTAATTTTACTTGCCTCAGGTGGACACGGTTTTAAAATTATTGAAGATGCGGAGATCATTGAGGTCAAGCAGGGTCCCTACAGTGCTGAAGATGATAAAGTAAAATTCACTGATGTTAAATCAAATCTGGTTAAAGAGCAATCTTGACTCCTAACTTTAGATTATATAGCCAATATTATGACCTGCTTTACCAGGATAAGGACTACAAATCTGAAGCAGCATATATCACCAGGCATCTTAAACAATTACTTCCCGACGCAAAGGACCTGCTTGAATTGGGATGCGGAACAGGTAACCATGCCCGTTATTTATCTGAAGACGGTTATAATATAACTGGTATAGAAAGGAGTCCTGAAATGATAACCCTGGCAAAGCAAAAGACGATCAGGGGATTTGAACCCATCATGGCGGATATTACCGATTTCCGTTTAGGCCGGAAGTTTGATGCCGCTTTATCTCTTTTTCACAGCCTGTGCTATATTACCACCAATGAAGAAATTGTTGCTGCATTTAAAGCAGTATCTAATCATTTAAATCCAGGGGGCATCTTTGCCTTTGACCTCTGGTATGGTCCGGCTGTTTTACACCATCTTCCGGTATCACGAAGTAAAGTTCAACAAAATGAGTATCTCGAGGTTGTTCGACATGGTGAAACAACAATGCACCTTGATAGAAATGTAGCAGAGGTTAGTTACGAGATAATCGTAAAAGATAGAGCGAATGATAAGTATGTCACGCTCAAGGAAGTACATCCGATGCGGTATTTTTCAATACCTGAAATAGGGTTGATAGCAGAACAGACAGGCTTTAAAATGAAAAGTTCTGAGGAGTTCCTGACGGCAAGTTTGCCTACCTTAGAAAGTTGGAACATTTTTATTATACTGGAAAAAAAGGATCATGCATAGGGCTGTTCCGGTAAACACGCCTTCGTTAACAGGAAATGAAGCTAAATACCTGCAAGAATGCATTGATACAGGGTGGATATCCGCTGAAGGGCCGTTTGTTAACCAGTTTGAATCACAATTCAGTAAGTATATTGGAAGGCAGTTTGGAATTGCTGTGTCAAACGGTTCGGGAGCACTTGATATTGCAGTGCAGGCTTTGCACATCGGACCGGGTGATGAAGTGATACTGCCAACATTTACTATTATATCGCCGGCTTTTTCGATAGTGAGGGCCGGCGCGCTTCCTGTTTTGGTTGATAGTCATCCCTTAACCTGGAACATGGATACAACCAAAATCGAAGAGCGCATCACTTCGAGAACGAAAGCTATCCTGGTTGTTCATCTGTACGGCCTTCCTGCAGATATGGATCCTATTATTGCGATCGCCGAAAAATACAAACTGTTTATTATTGAAGATGCAGCTGAAATGATTGGTCAGGAATACAAAGATAAAAAATGTGGAAGTTTCGGTCACATAAGCACTTTCAGTTTCTATTCAAATAAACACATAACAACCGGCGAAGGCGGGATGTTGTTGTGCGACGACCAGACGCTTGCTGAACGGTGTAAAAAATTGCGGAACCTTGCTTTTGAACCACATGAACGGCGGTTTGTGCATTTTGAAAATGGCTGGAACTATCGAATGACTAACTTACAGGCGGCATTGGGTGTAGCACAATTGGAAAAGATTGATCAGACCTTAATCAAGAAAAAGGCTTCAGGTAAATACTATCACAATAGATTGTCTTTTCTTACGCATCATAATTACGAATTACCCCTAAGTACTACAACTTATGCCGAAAACATTTATTGGATATTTGGCCTCGTAGCACCTGACGAAATTAAATTGAGGAAACTGCTTGAGTTTTTATCAGTTAAAGGAATAGCCACAAGGCCGTTCTTTTGGTGTATGCACGAACAACCGGTGTTTAATAAATTGGGCCTGTTCGGCCATGAAAGTTACCCGGTTGCGGAAAAATTAGCAAGAACCGGCTTTTACCTTCCAGGGGGAACAGGCATTTCAACAGAGGACATGGAGTTTGTAACGGCCGTTATAACGGAATACTTTTCAAAATGGATAAATTAAGAGTGGCTGTTTTTTTGGAGAATAGTAAGCCTTCTGAAGGAGGTGGTCATGCGTATTATCAAACAATTGTGGGCGCTATCGACCGGCATTCTTTTCCTACTGATATAGAATTGCTGTACCTGAATGTGTATAGTAACGAACTAGCGGAACTTCAACTAAGAAAAAGAGTAATTGATGTAAAAAAGACGTTTACCGGGGCCATCGCATTCTACACGCTTAACCTGGCATACAGGGTGTTTCACCGGCTACTTAAAAGTGATTTCAAGAGTTTACTGGAAACAATTTCTAAAGGCATCGATGCAATAAATAACCAGGCAGCACTACGATATATCAAAAAAGAAAATATTCACCTGGTATATTACTTAAAACCACAGGAGAACGTAATCAATTACCCCATGATTATTACTCACTGGGATGTTGGCCATAAGTCGATGTACCCCTTTCCGGAAGTTGCGTGGGATGGAAACTATAAAAAAAGAGAAGCCTATTATCAAAAGATTTTAACGAGGGCATTTTTGATATTATGTGAATCAAATGCAGGAGCAAAAGAACTACAGTATTATTATCCCGTTAATCTTCAAAAAGTAAAAGTTTTGCCGATTTTTGGAGGAGATATTTTAAAGTGCCAGGTATCAAAGGAAGAGCAAATAAAAATTTTAGATGAATATCGTTTAGTCAGGGATAACTTTTATATCTACCCGGCTCAATTCTGGTCGCATAAAAATCATTCAACACTTATTCATGCATTTCACTTGTTACTAAAAGATAAGCGAAATAAGGCAATACGGCTTGTTCTTTGTGGAAGTGACCAGGGAAATCTTACGTTTATCAAAAACCTGATCGATACGCTTGGTCTTAATGATAATATTTTACTTCCGGGGTTTGTTTCTAACCAGCATCTTTATGCATTATATAAGAATGCAATTGCATTGGTGATGCCTACATTTTTAGGTCCAACGAATATTCCGCTGATAGAAGCGGCGCATTTAGAGTGTGCCATTTTATGTTCGGATTTTGATGGGCATAGGGAAATCCTTGAAAGCAATGCCTTATACTTTGATCCTTCCTCTGCTTCAACAATAAATCGTTGCCTTGCGGAAATGCTGAATCCGGAGGTGCGTGAGCAACTGGCAACAGCTGCATTTCGCCATATTAACAAATCCTCATTCCAGGTAGAGCGAAGCCTGCCATTACTCGACCGTTTTCTACAAGAGATTAAACCTATCAGGGAAGCCTGGGGCATGAATTTCAAGATATTGTTTGCATTTGCCAAGATCGGCATGTTAAGTATCAACTAATCACGTTTAATGTTACCTGTTATACAAGTCGAGAACCTTTCCAAGGCATACCAGATTGGCGAATTCAGCACGGGAACTATTTCACATGATATAAGGAGATGGTACATTCGCAAACGTGGCAAGGAAGATCCTTATCTACGTATTGGAGAAGAAAATGACCGCACGGTAAAGGGAGAAAGTGACTTTGTTTGGAGCTTAAAAGACGTAAATTTCGACATTCAGCAAGGAGAAGCTATAGGCATAATCGGCAGGAATGGAGCTGGCAAAAGTACTTTACTTAAAATACTCAGCCGGGTTACTACACCAACATCTGGTTCCATTAAGATAAAGGGCAGGATAGCCAGTTTATTGGAAGTAGGTACAGGCTTTCATCCTGAATTGACCGGAAGGGAGAATATATTTCTGAATGGTGCAATACTTGGAATGCGAAAAAAAGAAATTGAAAATAAATTTGATGAAATCGTTGATTTTAGCGGTGTTGAAAGATATATCGACACTCCGGTAAAAAGGTATTCATCCGGTATGTATGTTAGGTTAGCTTTTGCAGTAGCTGCACACCTGGAGTCTGAAATACTCATCATAGATGAAGTTCTCGCTGTAGGTGATGCTGAGTTTCAACAGAAATGTTTGGGGAAAATGGGGGACGTAAGCAAGAACCAGGGAAGAACGGTATTATATGTAAGTCACCAGATGGGAACCATATTGCAGCTATGTAACAGGGCGATGTTATTTGACAAAGGGAAGATAAGTATTGACGGATTGCCTAACATGGTGGTTGAACAATATAATAATCAATATCGCTCCAAAGCAGCTGTTTATAAGATCGACAGCAGTGACAATAAGGACATTTACATCACTTTCGCAACCATACTCAACGATAACAAATAGATCGATGCGATATTCGGGCATAATGAGAAGATAGATTTAATAGTTAAGTGTGGCATTAATAACTGGATCAGGGGAACTGAAGTAAGAATGATAGTAAGAGATAGCAGGAACAACAATGTATTTACCACCGATATCGAAC
>JBBJOD010000102.1:0-11534 GCA_037721715.1 Chitinophagaceae bacterium
AACATGGAGCCACTAAACGTTCCCCACAAAACTACGCCAATCAATGAGAAGCCAACCACTTCAGCAATCAGAAAGTAATGTTGGCCATACACCTGTGGAAAAATTTTCGACCAGACAACGACACGAACAAAGCCGATGAGTCCCAATACAGATCCAAGCATCAGCCCTGAAATAATTTCCCTGCGCATTACACGCCACCAGTCATTGATACTTATTTCTCCTACGGCCATTGCCTGGATAATAAGGGTAGACGCCTGGGAGCCGCTATTGCCGCCGCTTGATATAATAAGGGGGATAAACAGTGCCAAAACCACCGCTTTTTGAATTTCATCTTCAAAGTAACCCATTGCAGTTGCTGTCAGCATTTCTCCCAGGAAGAGCACCACCAGCCAGGTGATTCTCTTCTTAAAAAGCCTGAATATGGGCATTTCAAGGTAAGGCTCATCCAAAGCCTCCGTTCCACCGATTTTCTGAATGTCTTCACTGAATTCTTCATTCGCAACCCATAGAATGTCGTCGATAGTTACAATACCTAAAAGAATATTGTTATTATCAACCACCGGTAAAGCAACCCGGTGATTCATTTTAAATGTCTGGTTGGCTATCTCCTGGTCGTCGTTTACGTTTAGCGTGATAAAGCGGTAATCGATGATGTCGGCTACTTTCTTATCAGGGCTTGCCAGGATCACCTCCCGGATGCGGATATCATCTATAAATTCGCCTTTTTCACTTACTACATAGATCACATCAATGGTCTCGCTGTCTTTTCCTTCGGTACGGATGTGTACCAGCACCTCCTGCATAGTCCAATTCAGCTTCACGGTGATATAATCAGGCGTCATCAGCCTTCCAACGCTGCCTTCTTCATATCCCAGCAGCGCAAGTGTTATCCTTCTCTCTTCAGGATCCAGTGTTTTAATCAGCTCCTTTACCACCTCACTGGGCAACTCTTCAAGAAAGGCCGTACGGTCATCTGCGGGCAGGTCATTAAGCAGTTCGGCTGTTTGAAAGGGCGGAAGTTCCTGTATGATCTTTTTCTGTAGCGGGAAATCAAGTATTTTGAATGTAGAGGCTGCACGGTGAACACTCATGTTACCAATAATCTGGCTGGCATAATCCTCGAATTCGTACACAAGGTCTGCCACATCGCTAATATTCTGGTCATTCAAAAAGTCACGTATCAGTAGCTTGTCCTCCGTAGCAATGACCTCTTCAAATTGCTCATTGATATCGGGTGTTTCTAGTTCGAGTGACATCTTTCAAAAGTACGATACCGTCATTATAGTTTAACCAGATTTTTGTCATTGCCGGCTATCAGCTGTCAGCGATCCGAAGATCAGAGGTGTTGCTGGATGATTTCAAGAATCAATGATCTGGTAGCTACCGGGCGTCGAACCATAATTTTTTGGGATCATCCCAGTTGCCATTGTAGTTGATAAACAGTTCTTCTCCTGCCTTCACAACACGCACTGTTTTTATTTTGATGATGTCGTTCTCGAAGTCCATCTCATATTCACAATTGCTTTTGAAAGAGTGGTTATAAAGCGGCACATATCCAAGGGCCATACAGCACTGTTCTTTGTCGTGCCCCCATTCAAATATATAGTCATGGAGTAATGTTTTATCGAGCAGGGTCCTTTCTGCCCGGCTCAATACCAGAACGGGTGAAATTTCAATAACAGTTTTCTTTGACAGCCTGTCGGCTGTAAACACGCCTCTTCCTCTATCGCCGGATGGTGCAATAAATAAACTCGGAAGTATCATGTTTAATAAATGTTATTGCGCAAATTAATTATTTGTAGGGTTTAAAGACAGTGACTGTTCAAAGGTTATTTAGCGAAGGTCACATTCATGTTTCCTGTTGCACGAACCTGGAAAAGAAGGTTATTTTTTTCTACTACCAGGCCTGTGAGTTGTATCTCTCGGCTGTTGCCGGTTGTAAATACATCTCGCGTAAAATGATGGTTTAAAGCAGCATCAAGTTTTGCTTTGCTTTGCCGGTATACATCGCTCATCTTTATCACTGCTTTTTTTCGGATCGAAGAAATAATTCGCTTATTAAAAAATGTTTTACCGAGACTTAGTACAATATCCTTTGACTGTACAGAGTAATTAAGGTCTGGTAGGGAGATCACCTGGCTTTTTACATCCAGCGCAGGTGTGCCAGTTAAAAAAACAGTCCCACTTTTGCTGCCTGAAAAGCGAAAACTTAACTCGATCATATTATTGACTAGTCCCTTTACCTTTATTTGGTTGATCATGAATGTTTTTCTCTTTATCAATAGCGGTTTGTTTTTTACGAGGCGTGTAAGAAGGCTGTCAATGTACAGGTAAGTATAGGTAGCATTTGCATTAATTACAAAGCCGCCTTCGAGCGGTACCGTAGATAGAGGTGGCAATAAACTGGTAGTGGCATGGTTAGTACTGTCTGACGACACTTCCGGGTAGCAAGCCAGTCCTGCAACAATATGCAGGGTGTCACCGATATATCCGAATGTACCTACTTTTACTGCTGAAGGATTTATTTTGATATAACCGTAACTGCTTAGTGGTAATTTTCGGCCAACTGCCATTCCGATCTTTTTAATCAGCGGTAAAAAGTTGATGCCGGCGATGGTTTGATCAAGCGAAGACCCGAAGGCAGCAACAGAAGAACGAATGTTGTCTATTACAAATCCGGTGATATCAGCATTGAGAGCAGTGACCGTGCATTTATCTACGGGGCTGATCTTTCCGACACCCGAACTGGATCTAATTGTATAATCCGGCATGAAGTGAAAAGTTGAAACAACATTTATTTCAACCCTTCGCATCGGTTCAGGATTAAAACCGCAACTGCCGGTGATCCACGGCGTTACCTGCTTTCCGAAAGCACACACCGTTTTACTGGCAGCAACCTGGTAGTTACCGAGAAAGGTAATGGTAGCTTTATTATCGGCGCAGGAGAATCGGAGACCTGAACGAATGAACCGGTATTTGTAACGAAAATCGCAACTGGAATGCAGGAAATTGGGCCAGCTGGTTGAGTTGAATTGCGAGGGCGTAGTTAGTGCTGCCTTGTCCAGGTAGGGTTTTGCATAGATCTTTAAAGGAATATTTACAACCGATTCCTGCAAGGGTGGCAGGCGGGTCGCTACTGTGGGCGACAGTATCTTTTGTTGACTGTTGCAGGACAACAGGATCTGTGCCACAGAAAGCGTTAATAGGACATTACGAATCGAACATGTCATGTCAAAAGATAATTCTTTTAGTGTTTGTAACTATTAAACGCTGTGTTACGAATTGTTCTTTGTTGGCTAACCTGTTTCGTTGGCGAATTGTGTACACCTGGCATTCTAACCAACCTGCCAGACGCCGGCATGGCGTTTCTACAACAACCCTGATACCCGAAAACTGATAGTTGAAAGTGGCTGCTGGTAGCTACCTATGCTCCCCGTAAACTTCCCGCAAGGTATCCGCTATCTCACCCAACGTGCAATAATTTTCTACTGCTTCTAAAACGGCAGGCATCAGGTTTTCGTCGCCGGCCGCTCGGTCGTTAAGGCCCTGTAATATGGAATCGCATTTGGCCGGGTTTCTTTTGCGCCGAAGTGCGTTCAGCTTATCGGTTTGTACCTGCCGGATTGAATCATCTATTTTGAATCCCGGAACGGTATTCGACTCCGCTGCCTGGAATTTATTTACTCCGATGATGATTTTTTCATGCTGCTCTATCTGACGCTGGTAGGCATAAGCGCTTTTAGCAATTTCATCCTGTATAAATCCCTGCTCAATTGCCGAAACGCTGCCACCCATGCCGTCTATTTTATTAATCAGCTGCCATGCCATTTCTTCTACTTCATTGGTAAGTGCCTCAACAAAGTAACTTCCACCCAGCGGGTCTGCCGTATCAGCGACCCCGCTTTCGAAACCCACTATCTGCTGTGTACGCAGTGCAATACCCGCCGCTTCTTCCGAAGGCAGACTAAGCGCTTCGTCATAACCGTTAGTATGCAGCGACTGTGTTCCTCCCAGTACTGCAGCAAGGGTTTGCAAGGTAACCCTGGCAATGTTATTAAGGGGCTGTTGCGCGGTCAGGGTACTGCCTCCGGTTTGGGTATGAAAACGAAGTGTCATGGCTTTTTGGTCTGTGGCTCCCAGGTCTTTCATTATCTTGGCCCACATCCTTCGCGCCGCCCTGAATTTAGCCACCTCTTCAAAAAGATTGTTGTGCGCGTTAAAGAAAAAGGAGAGGCGTTTTCCAAAAACGTTGATATCAAGCCCCTTTTCCAATGCCGCCTGCACGTATGCTTTGCCATTGCTTAAGGTAAATGCGATTTCCTGTACAGCGGTACTTCCGGCCTCACGAATATGATAGCCAGAAATAGAAATTGTATTCCACCTTGGTAATTCATAGCTGCACCATTCAAAAATATCGGTGATAATGCGCATGGATGGTTTAGGCGGGTAGATATAGGTGCCCCTTGCAGCATATTCTTTCAGTATATCATTTTGAATGGTACCTGTTATTTTTTTAAGGTCTGCCCCCTGTTTTTTGGCGAGGGCTGCATAAAATGCAAGCAGGATAAACCCGGTTGCATTGATCGTCATGGAAGTGGAAATGTCTTCCAATCTGATACCATCAAAAAGCGCTTCCATGTCTTCCAGCGAGTCTATGGCAACGCCTACCTTGCCTACTTCGCCTTCAGACATTTCATGGTCGCTATCATACCCGATCTGGGTTGGAAGGTCGAATGCAACGCTTAGTCCCATTACACCTTGCGCCAGCAGGTAATGATAGCGTTTATTGCTTTCGGCCGCAGTGCTAAAGCCTGCGTATTGCCGCATCGTCCACAATTTGCTCCGGTACATATCAGGTTGGATTCCACGGGTAAATGGAAATTCACCTGGGAGGTCGTTGGCAGGCTCCGGGTAATCTCCCGTCGTGTAAACCTTGCGGATATCGATGCCACTATCTGTAATTCTTGACTTATTCATGGTGTGCGGTTGCTTGTTATCGTTATCAGGCATTTATTACTATCCAGCGCTGTTATACTTGCCAGAGGCACTTGTCCACAAAAATTATATTTTCACACTGCTGCAATACTTACAGTAATTTTTTTGCTTCAAAGCTCAGAGCCTCGGAAACAATATTATGTAGGGATGCTTTTGGATTTTCCAGCAGCAAATTCATCAGGCCCTTATTCAATTCTACACCTGTGGCGTTCTGTGGCAGAAAAGAAGAGACCTGGTTGATGATAAGTATGTTTTGTTCTTTTAGGTTACGGATGGCTTCCCATGCTTCTGCACTCACATAAATCTGTTGTGTGATATTATGATCGTATTCCTGTTTGATTGTTTGGGTAAGTACCGACTGCATTTCACGGGCGCTCAAGACTGGCTGGTTGTTGCGGCTTACAAGATTGGGTAAGGCAATACGATCGGCAAGCAATATTAACCTTTCATAAGCTTGTAATTTCATGGGAAGGGAAGCGGTTGAATCAGGTTTCGCCTCAGCTGGCAGCTTCACGTTTTTATTTTCAAAATAATTGTAAATAAAAACGATTCCCAGGCAACCCGCAATTATAGCGGCGCAAATCAGTACCGTAGTTGTATCCATATAAATAATTCCTGCATCAAATGTAAAAGTTTCATCGATGTGCAGATGGCAAAAGTAAGCAAGCACCCATTCAAAGCACATAATTACTTTGCCGGGAGCTACGTAAAAGAGGCTCTGCTTGCTAATTAAGCATTTCGCGGTAAATTTGCAAAATAGACTCAAATACTATCATATGAACGTAGAAAGTTTAATCAGTACTCCTGTTACCTTAACGCCGGGTGCGGTCACGCAAATAAAAAGGTTGATGAACGAGGATGCCTTCGATGCTTCACAGGTATTGCGGGTAGGTGTTAAAGGGGGTGGGTGTTCCGGCATGACCTATATTCTGGGATTCGACAAAAAAGAAGCTGCTGATGATGAATTCGAAATCAATGGAATCTCCTGTATCATGAATAAGGCACATGCCATTTACCTGGCGGGAATGGAAGTTGACTGGCAGGATGGCCTGAACTCCCGGGGTTTTACGTTTTCTAATCCCAACGCCAGTAAAACTTGTGGTTGCGGTACTTCTTTTGCCGTTTGATCGGTCTTTGCTTCAGACCGATACAGGTATCCTGACAACCACCACCTGGCGCATTCATAGCCTGGCAAATAAGTTAATATGTTCTGGCCCATCTAACGGCAGTGCAAGTTACCTGGCCGAATGCTTTAGCATATTACAACAGCGTGGTTTTTTATTTGATAAATATCAAAATTTACCGGAGATACTTAATTCTACATTAGTGGCGTTTTAGGAATGTTTAAACCCACTTTTGTTATGTGCCGGATTAATTTGTTGCTTGTTCACCTGGTATTACTAATTTCTGTTGGAACAATATCAGGCCAGGAATCACCACCGATAAAGTTTGGCGTAATTTCTTCTAAAGACTTTGATTTATCTAATCACCATTTTGACACGAGTGTCAGTGCTGTAATAATTGCTGATGTAGGAATTTCTTCTTTTAACGGTAATTCAAAGGGCTGGTTTACGCTGGTGCACAAACGTCAAACACGTGTAAAGATCCTGAACAGGAACGGATTTGATGCAGCTGATGTGGCAGTGGTGCTATTTTCTAAAGAAGGTAGGGAGGAAAGGATGGATAACCTGAAAGCGGTTACCTATAATATGGAAGGTGACAGGGTGGTTGAAACGAAATTGGATAACAGTACGGTATTTAAAGAAAAGATTTCTAAAAATCTAGTGCGCAAAAAGTTCACACTTCCTGCCGTTAAAGAAGGATCTATCATTGAGTATTCTTACACCCTTTCATCCGATTTTCTTTTTAACCTGCAACCATGGGCTTTCCAGGGAAGCTATCCCTGCCTGTGGAGTGAATGCCAGGTAGCCTTACCACACTTTTTTAATTATGTGATTATTGCACAGGGATATAATCCTTATTTCATAAACAAATCAACAACTTCTAACGAAACGTTCCGGGTCGATGTTCCAGGCGTAGCCAGTGCCAACGATCATTATGTGATTAACTCAGCAATAACAAAACACCGATGGGTGATGAAAGAGGTTTCTGCACTGAAGGAAGAGAGCTTCACTTCTGCCATCGGTAATCATATCTCTAAGATAGAATTCCAACTTTCGCAATACCGGTTTCCCAATTCGCCTGTTAAGGACATCATGGGCAACTGGGTGTCTGCAAGCGAGGAGTTAATGAAAGATGAAGAATTCGGACAGGCAATTGAAAAGGACAATAACTGGCTGAATGATGACATACGGGCCATTACCGCAAATGCAACTGGCCATCTGGAGAAAGCCAAAAGGATTTTTGCATTTATAAGAGACAATTTCACTTGTACCAATTACTCAGATGTATACCTGAACAATTCGTTGAAAGTTATTTTCAAAAACAAAAGTGGAAGCGTAGCAGACCTTAATTTGTTGTTGGTATCTATGTTACGGCATCAAAAAATAGAAGTAGATCCTTTGTTGCTAAGCACCCGGGACCATGGGTTTGCCTCGGAAATTTACCCTTTGATAAATCGGTTCAACTATGTTATTGCGGCAGCAGTAATAGATCAAGAAACTTACTACCTGGATGCTAGCAAGCCTTTAGGTTTTGGCCGGCTCTCCGCTGACTGTTACAACGGGGTAGGCCGTATCATCAGTAGTCGGCCAGCAGCTATTTACCTGGAGCCCGATTCTATCGATGAAAAGAAAATCACTTCAGTTGTGATCGTTAATAATGAAAAAGGCCAGCTTGAAGGAAGCTATCATTCTCAACTAGGATACATGGAATCCATTCAACTGCGTGAGCAGGTGACGAAAAAGGGAGAGGAGGCTTACTTCAAAAAAATACGCTATGCAAGTTCCGATATGAATATCGAAGCGGGCCGAATTGACTCACTAAAAGATTTTGACGCACCCCTGCTGGTACAGTATGATTTTTCGCTTAAAAATGTTGATGAAGACATTATCTATTTCAACCCGATGATAGGCGAGGGATATCAAGATAATTTATTCAAGGCTGCAGAACGGTTTTACCCTGTGGAAATGCCCTATACGTTCAATGAAACCTTCATTCTGAACATGGAGATTCCTAAGAATTATACTATTGATGAATTGCCCAAGTCGGCGAGGGTAGCCCTTAATGATGGCGAAGGTTCTTTCGAATTCCTGGTAGGCAAAAGCGGCAATACCGGAATACAGGTACGGTCTAAAATTGTATTGAAAAAGACCAATTTTTCGCCGGAGGATTATAATTCTCTGCGAGAATTTTTTGGATACATTGTTAAGAAGCACAGTGAACAAATTGTTTTCAAAAAGAAATCCTGACTCATGAAACCATTAATAATATTTTTTCTGGCTTTGAGCCCTTATTACTATGCACTTGCCGGTGAGGGTGATTATGCAGTTAATAAGATACCGGCGGCGCTTTTGTTAAATGCAAACGCGGTAAAACGTTACGAGGATATCCGTTTCGAAGTGATAGACCTGGAAAAGGCCAGGTACTTCCATAAAGTAGCGTTTACCATCCTGAATGAAAAAGGCGATAAATTTGCACATTGCCTCGAAAATTATGATAAACTTCAAACAGTTGAATCAATTGAAGGGAAGTTGTATGATGAAGCGGGAAAAAAGATTAAGAGCCTTCGTAATGCCGACATACAAGACATGAGTAGCAATGATGATAGCAATCTTGCTGACGATAACCGAATAAAATATCATAACTTTTATCATAAGATATATCCATACACGGTAGAATACGAAATAGAACTGAAGTATAATTACACCATGTTTTATCCAGGATGGGTGCCGCTGGATGATGAAAATGTTTCAATGGAATATGGAAGAATCAGTGTGGTACTTCCAGATGCCATTAGTTTTCGTTACAAGGCGTTTAACTTCAAAGCTGACCCGGTACTCAGTAACCAGAAATCAAGGAAGACATATACGTGGGAGTTACAAAACATCGCTGCTGTTGAAAATGA
Organism: Chitinophagaceae bacterium; assembly: GCA_037721715.1. GTDB lineage: Bacteria > Bacteroidota > Bacteroidia > Chitinophagales > Chitinophagaceae > JADCRZ01. The sequence continues at coordinate 9,023 of JBBJOD010000102.1, forward strand.
ATATGCTTCTCCTTTCTGGTACGAGATCACACCGGTTATTTGCATGGGACCCGGTGAATTTTCCGTACAGGGTTACAAAGGAAATATGTGTAGCTGGCAGGAATTTGGCAAATTTGTATATGCATTAAAAGCAGGGAAAGACCAGCTACCGGCCAATATAAAAAAGACGGTTCATGAATTAACAGACCAGGTGGAAGACCCCCGGAAAAAGGTAGCCCTCCTGTATCACTTCCTTCAAGAAAATTCAAGATATGTCAGTGTACAATTAGGCCTGGGAGGCTGGCAGCCCTTCGACGCAAGTTACGTGGCTGCAAACCGATATGGCGATTGCAAAGCGTTGACCAATTATATGTATTCTTTGTTAAAAGAAGCCGGTGTAAACTCTTATTACACGCTTGTAACGGCAGGCGAGGGTAAACAATTTTTTATTAGCAATTTTCCGTCATCACAGTTTAACCACGTAATTTTATCTGTGCCCATCCAGGGTGATACTATCTGGCTGGAATGTACCAGCCAGACTTTACCTGCGGGTTATGTAAGCGGATTTACCAGCGACCGTTTTGCGCTTTTGATCGATGAGAATGGCGGAACACTTGTTAGAACTCCCGGCTACACTATGGCTGATAATCTTCAGTTGAGAAAGATAAAGGCGGAAATCAACCCGGAAGGCCAACTTACTTCTGAAGTGGTTACTATCTACAGGGCAAGGCAGCAAGACAAGCTGCATTCAATCATAAACGGGCGTTCGAAAACAGAAATTTCAGAGCACCTTAAAAAGGATATCGACCTTCCCAACTATGATGTTGAAAGTTTTGACTATAACGAATCTTTTTCCCTATTACCTAACCTAACGGAAAGATTAAAGATCAGTTCCAACAATTATTCACAGGTTACGGGGAAGCGCTTGTTTGTATGTCCCAATATAATGTCTAAAAACAACCATAAGCTATTGCCTGATCCTACTCGCAAATTCGATATAGATATAAACTATGCCTATACCGACATTGATACGGTGGAAATAAAAATTCCTCTAGGTTATAAGCCAGAGGGCATTCCAAAAAACACGCAAATTGCAGGCGATTTTGGGAAATATTCTGCAACGATCTCAGTAACTGATAACCAGATCATGTATTACCGAAGTATGAAGAAATTTGCTGGACGATTTCCAGCCAGTAAGTATGGAGAATTGGTCGATTTTTATAACCAGATATATAAAGCCGATAATAACAAACTGGTATTTGTAAAAAAAGAATAAGGGAGAATGGACTGTATTTTTCAAACTTGAATAATCCGCATAAATTATATTCCCGGGCGTCTTCTTTCAACCCCTAACGGGGGATAGTAAGTGTAAATCAAGAACTAAATAAGGTGTTCATTGTTGTTATCATTGGCACTTTCTTTATATTGATTAATATTTATATGCAGAACAAGGTTGTTTCAACAAAACGCATCATACTATTTGACGGAGTATGCAACATGTGCAATGGACTGGTTAGGTTTACAATAAAACGGGATCGGCGTGCCAGGATAAATTTTGCATCAATGCAATCCACCCGGGGACAAGCTTTATTAGAGGGAATTGGTTTGCCTACAGATGATTTAAATTCATTTGTTTTTATTGAAGGCGATCGTTATTACCTCAGATCAACGGCTGCCCTAAAAGTATTGAAAGAATTAGGAGGAGTATGGAAAATCTTCTATGTTCTCACGGTGATTCCCAGATTCATTCGTGACTATGTATACCGTTTCATTGCAAAAAGACGGTATAAAATTTTTGGCAGAAGAGCTACATGTATGATTCCTTCGCCTGATTTAAAAAGTAGATTCTTAGACGAAGATCCGGTAGTGCTGTAAGAATGATTCCCTGGTGCTAATTCATGCTACGTCCCCATCAAAACTTGACATATAAGATAAAGATTTTTGATACGGTCCTTTTTGCAATAATAAAGGCAGGCTCCAGTAAGTATTATATACTGGAATCCCCAGGGTAAAGCAAGAATTAGCATGCTGTTGTCGATGTTATTCCGATCTTAAAGTCTTCACAGGGTTTCCCATGGCTGCCTTTAATGCCTAGAAACCGACTGTTATAACTGTGAGGATTATTGCAACCAGGGCCGCTACAATGAAGATCCATAAGCTAATGTTTATGCGGTAGGCAAAATCCTGCAGCCATTTGCTCATAATAATCCATTCGACAGGAGATGCGATAAGGCATGCGACTGACACAAGTATTAAAAAATCTTTAGATAGCAATGAAACGATGCCGGCAACAGAAGCACCCAATACCTTACGAACGCCGATTTTCTTGGTCCTTTGTTCGGCAGTAAGCATTGCAAGGCCAAACACTCCCAGGCATGCAACAAAAATTGTAAGCCCGGCAAAAACGCCCAGTATGCGTCCTGCTTTCTTTTCTGGCTGATAGGTTTGGATAATGCTTTCATCCAGGAACGAGTATACAAGCGGTGCAGAGACTTTGTATTCTTTCCAGTTTTTCTGCATGATTTCAATCAGC
>JBBJOD010000591.1:0-3042 GCA_037721715.1 Chitinophagaceae bacterium
CGGTTTCGCGCTTCAGCTGAAATCTCCTAAAATTCAGTCTGCTTCAATTTCCGGAGATTTCAGCTCAAAGCGCGCAGGGATATCTTTATTGAAGTTACTGCTGCGCTTTGGCTGAAATGACAAGTCAATGGGTCTGTAATTGTCCTAAAATTCAGTCTGCCTCCATTTCCGGAGATTTCAGCTCAAAGCGCGCTGGGATATCTTTATTGAAAGTTACTGCTGCGCTTTGGCTGAAATGACAAGTCAATGGGTCTGTAATTGTCAGTTTCAGCGAAGCGCCGTAGGGTACCTGCATAACAAACGGTTTCGCGCTTCAGCTGAAATCTCCTAAAATTCAGTCTGCCTCCATTTCCGGACAAGTCAATGGGTGTGAAATTGTGAGTTATAGCAAAGCGCCGGAGTAAGGTTGCTGAGGATCGCACTTACAAACAGAATCATTAACTTATCTTTTGTCCAAGAACACGGGTTGACATAATTTCAGATGTATGATTTTTATTATAGCCGAAACGCATCTTTCTACCGGGAAACACCTTCTTTTTGTAGTGATAGTTACAATAGAATAAACAGGCAGATTATTCTATAAAAATGAAACAGTGCATCATTAGATCAATGAACTCATTTAACAGCCTGGCTCAGCTTTGGAGCAGTACTTTCGGCCTTGTATTGCTCCATTTGCCGGGTAAGTACAGCTACTTTCTCCGGGTGCATAGAATAGAGGTTATTCGTCTCGCCGGGATCTTGTTTTAAATTATACAACTCTCCTTTTACAGGCCCGGTTTTCACCAGGCCCCACTGCCGCTGCAAGACACCTGTACCGCTGCCGAAAATTAATTTCCAATCCCCGTCCCGCACCGTATGCCCTTCCACTATCAATCCTTTTCGTTGTGACTTTCCGTTGTTTATTAATGCTGGCAACAAGTTATAACTGTCCCGTCTGGTCTCAGCGGAAAGAGTATCACCTACCACCTCTGCAAAAGTAGCCAGCATATCGGTAAAACAAAGCAACGTCGAAGAGGAGGTACCTGGTTTAATTTTTCCGGGCCAGCGAACAATAAAGGGAACCCTGTGTCCGCCTTCATAGGCATCTAGCTTCATGCCTCGAAATTTAGCTGTGGAACGATGATTGAATTTTAAAATATCTTCTTTAAACCAGACCGGGCCATTGTCACTGGTGAAAATTACTAACGTATTTTCTTTCAGTGCCAGTTTCTCTAACGTTTTCAGCACCTGGCCTATGGTATGATCAACCTGCATGGTAAAATCTCCATACTCACCAACGGCGCTCTTCCCGGCAAATGGCGCCTGTGCCATCCAGGGAGTATGCGGAGCGGTTAAGGATAGATATAAAAAAAAGGGCTGCCGCTTTTTTTGTATCACATGCGTTTCCATAACAGAAACGGCCTTTCTAGTGAATGCAGGTAATACTTCTTCATGTTTAAAGCCCGGAGCAATTTTACCGGCACGCCAAAATTTTCCGGAGATGGTAGTCGTAGCATGGACACTTTGATGATCTGCAATGGGACCAGTAGGCGCTTCTACAGCACGGTTATTCTCTATATAAAAATACGGCGGTATATCCAGGGAAGCGTGCATGCCAAAAAAATAATCAAATCCATGGTCTAAAGGTCCCCCTTTGAAAGGCTGATTGTAATCTACCTTATCCCAATCACTAATACCATCAAAGCCTAAATGCCATTTACCAATCATAGCGGTATGATAGCCATTTCGCTGTAAGAGCGAAGCAATCGTGGTCTGACCTTTAGCAATTAAACCACCTTTCTTTATATTCATACTTTTCCTGAGGGGATATTGACCAGTTATTAAACCATACCGGGAGGGAACGCACCATGAACCGGGGGCATGGGCATCGGTAAATTTTATGCCTTCGGCCGCTAAGTGGTCGATGTTGGGGGTGGCTATTTTTGACGCAGCATTATAGCATTGCACGTCACCATAACCCATATCATCAGCCAGGATAAAAACAATATTAGGCAAGCCACTTCCGGAAGCCTTAACACGATCCGAATGGTGCTGACCGGCGCAAGATGTGCTTATTCCCAACAAAATAATGATAGCAACCTTCATAAATCTTTGTAACACACCTTCCAAATAATAGTCGAATGAAAATTAAGTCGTAAAGAGGAAAATCATTTAAAATAAATGAATTCATCCGGTCAAAACTACTGCATTTATTAAAACGAAATTAGATGAACAAATAATGTACAAATTATGACCCACCTGTATAGTATTCATTAACTAATTAAGGTTCATTGTTAGCCTATCAGGGTACACTACAGAAATTCTCTCCTTTAACGTTAACTTTCTGTGTATCTTAAACTTAAAATAGGAAAGCATTTATGCTTAGAATCTTCTTCTTTTGTATTGGAGTTGCGAAACAAATTGTTTTTTGTACCCTCTTTCTTTACCCCTGTTTATTGCTGCCTGCTCAAAAGCCAGCTCAATCCCATACCAACATTGTCATTATATTCATGGATGACATGGGGTATGGAGATCCGGCCTGTTACAACGGATTTTTGTATAAGACACCGAATATTGATCGCCTTGCGGCTCAAGGCATGCGCTTTACAAACTTTTATACTGCCCAGGCTGTATGCAGTGCATCAAGGGCTGCCCTGCTTACCGGGTGTTATCCTAACAGGATTGGAATTTCCGGTGCCCTCGCGCCGTGGTCGAAAGTTGCATTAAATCCGCAAGAAGAAACCATTGCGTCTATGCTGAAAAAGTCAGGGTATCGTACAGGCATGGTGGGTAAATGGCATTTGGGTTCTACCGCACCTTACCTGCCACTGCGTTATGGTTTTGATGAATACCTCGGGCTTCCGTATTCGAACGATATGTGGCCGGTTAATTACGATGGAAAACCCATTACCGATTCAACCAATAACAGGAGGCGGTATCCAGTATTGCCTTTGATGGATGGGGAGAAACCGGCTCGGTATATAAAAACATTGGAAGACCAGGGGCAATTAACCGCGATATATACTGAACGGGCTACTTCCTTCATCAGGAAAAATAAAAAAC
>JBBJOD010000103.1:0-11446 GCA_037721715.1 Chitinophagaceae bacterium
CTCCTGTAGGGACAACGAACCCACCCCTTGTCCCTCCCAGGAGGGGATGTGCGGGATGCTTCTCCTGTAGGGACAACGAACCCACCCCTGCCCCTCCCAGGAGGGGATGTGCGGGAGGCATCTCCTTCTCAGGGTACGATGAAAATACAGATCCAAGGGGATTACCCACAAGTGCCCGCACTTTCGGACGAGGCTTATTATTAAAAGCAACTTCGCAATGTGTCGCGAAATAGCCCATCCCCTCCCGGGAGGGGCAAGGGGTGGGTCCCCATTCCATCAAACATTCATCTGTATATGCACCGCGAAAAAGTCGTGCAGTTTGCTAACACTCAATTCAACAATTTGCCCCACTGACTTTACCTGGCAGTTACCCTGGCACCGCATCACTTTATGGCTTGCTACCGTTTTACCCTCTAAATGCAGTTTCACCTTAATGTCGTTTACTGGTACCAGTTCACGAATAGGCCTCACAGGCCCGGAAGTAGTATTGACCATAGAAAGGATATACTGACCAGGCTTCAACAATGATTTCGTAAACCCTATGTTTACACTGGAAGGAGCATTGCTTTCAATAGGTATGGAACCCCCCGCGAGATACCTGATGCTGCGCAAAAGAAGATGGATCGGATCGGGATGCCCTATTTTGTAGCTCATCAGGTCTGGCTGGTTGGCGAAATACAAAACTTTTCCTTTACCATAACGGTTCTCCACAACCGTAGGAAATTCTGTCGAAAACTTTTCAACCCATGACTTATCTGGTGGTTGATTTTGAATGGTAGGAACCCAGGTACAAATAACATCAGCATCTTTATTTGGTTTACACAAAGCTGTAAACCCCGCATTGAATAACAGTTCAGTTTGTGAACTATCCGGTTGCACTAACGGGTGTTTCTTATTTAAAATATACTGGTAATTGTCTTTCCGGGTATTTTCTTTTTTGCCGGTAAAACTCACCCCAAATAATTCGCTGAGCCCGTAATCTTTGCGTTCTTTACCATCCTGGTCACACAGACTGGTAGTATAAGTGGCTATGATATTACCGCCATCCCTTACATAGTTCTTAAGCAGTTCCAGTTCTTTATCTGACATGCATCTTACATTCGGTAAAATGACCACCTTGTACCTGTCTAACCGTTCCTTACTAAGCTGGTCATCCAGGATGAAGTCATTGGGAATATGATTTTCCATCAAAACATTTTCGAAACCCCGTATATCGGCTCCGAATTCATCGCCTTCAATTGATTTTTTGTGATAAGACAAACGTGTAGGCCTGGAATAATATATCCCGATATTTGAAACAGGAACATGCTGCTCAAGTATTTTCTCATTTTCCTTCACAAACTGGTAGGCTGCTGTTTCATTGAAAGCATTTCGGTTATCATGGGTCTGAGTAGGAACGTTAGAAAAGTAACAATTCCAGAACCTGCCTCCCGCAGATAGTATTTGCCACAGCCATACCTGCAAATCAATTTGCGGATCTATCACCAAACGATGCGAAGTTCCATTTCCTCCATACATCACAACGGCTTCCCGTTCCGGCACCATCGATTTGAGAAATTTGATAATGGTACTGCCGTAGTTGAGGTCATAATAGTAATTATCCGCTGCCTGTCCGGTGAGGAAAGCCACACTTACCAGGATGTCGAAATGATCCTTTGCATTTTTAAGATCTATGCCCCATTCAGCGTCCGTACCGAGGCCGTACAAACTGAAAACTTCTGCAGTATATACTTTATCGTTCCCGAAAGACTTCACCGTTTTCTTAATACGAATCATGTATTCATCGGCTGCCTCCCGCTTCCAGTTCACATACTGGTCAAGTTCAGCCTCAGGTGCAGAACCGGCGACAGGAAGGCTTTTCCCGGTCTTTGCTCTAAAAGCTGCCTGGCAGCGCTCGCAATAACAGATGCCCCTAAAACCGGGGGAGTTGTGCCAGATTCCATCAACAGCATAGTTCTTCAAAACATAACTGACATACTCGTTTGCATACTCATTTCTGTGCTGACCGGTATAGCAGGATTCATACAATTGGGGGTTGGTCCAATTCATTACCACGGGCTTCTGCGCAGCATCCTTCATGAACCAGCCAGGCAACTTTTTGTAAACGTGTTCTTCTACCCCCCGAAAATCAATTCGTGCAATTACCTTGAATCCGGCACTTTTACAGGCTGTGGTAATTTCTTTTAAGATATCTCTCTGCCCCATTATCTTGTTGATATTGGCGGCTGGCAATGGATTTTGAAAAAAGTCTACGATACCGCCGGCATTTACGCACAAAGTATTGTATCCTCCTTTCTTCATATAGTCAATCACCTTACCTGCATCATAACTCTTTGCATCAATTTCTCTTAGAACCGTATGCATAATACGCAACGGTTTCTGGTACCAGAAAAGTGCTTCATCCGCGAATTCATTCGTGCTAATTCCAGCCTTTGCCAAAAGAGGAGAAACCATCAGCCCCCCGGCAGCGATAGTGCCATACTGAATAAAATTACGCCGGTTCAGTTTTCCGCCGTCCCCATGATCATTTTCAGAAATGCGTGACATACATCAATTTTTAATTTTTTGCTTATTCCACTTTTCCGGCAATTTTCCCATAACGCCTTACCCTCAAAGCAGCCTGTTCCTTATGACCCATGAAGCCTTCAATCTCGCATAACCGCATGGCATACTCGCCTATAACAACACTTGCTTCGGGTGTGCATCGCTGGTAGGTACAATTTTTTAAGAACTTACCTACCCATAATCCACCTGTATATTTAGCCGCTTTGTTGGTAGGGAGGGTATGATTGGTACCGATCACTTTATCGCCATAGGCAACGTTTGTTTCAGGACCAAGAAAAAGCGCCCCGTAGTTGGTCATATTTTGCAGGAAGAAACCAGGATCTTTCGTGAGTACCTCTACGTGTTCGTAAGCCAGCTTATCGGCTTCCATCAATGCCTCTTTCTCATCTGCCACCAAAATGATCATACCATTATCTGCCCAGGCAACACCGGCAAGGTCAGCTGTTGGCAAAAGCTTCAGCTGCCGTTCAATTTCTACCAGTGTTTCCTGTGCCAGTTTCTCTGAAGTGGTGATCAATGCCCCCGGCGAAGTGGGTCCATGTTCTGCCTGCCCTAAAATATCGCAGGCTACCATTTCAGCATCCGCCGTTTCATCAGCGATCACCAGTATTTCCGTCGGGCCGGCAAACAAGTCAATCCCTACCCTTCCGTACAATTGCCTTTTTGCTTCCGCCACGTATGCGTTGCCGGGGCCAACAATCATGTCTACTGCTTCAATGGTTTCAGTTCCTACAGCCATGGCAACCATCGCCTGCATTCCTCCAAGCAGGTATATTTCATCGGCACCCGCAAGGTACATGGCGGCCACTGTGGCAGTCGGTACCTGTCCCTTGATAGGTGGAGTGAATCCGATCACTCGCTTAACACCAGCTACCTTAGCCGTTAGAATGCTCATGTGTGCGGAAGCCACCATCGGGTATCTACCCCCGGGAATATAACAACCGGCACTGTTGACCGGAATGTTTTTATGTCCCAGGATAACGCCTGGCAATGTCTCCACTTCAATGTCTTGAATAGATGCTCTTTGCTTTTCTGCGAAACGACGGATTTGCTGCTGTGCAAATTTCATATCTCCGATCACCTGTGTGGGCACAGACGCTACAATTTCCTGGATCTGTTCAGTACTTAAACGGAACGACTCCGGGCTCCAGCTGTCAAATTTTTCAGAATATTTGCGCACAGCTGCATCACCGTTAGCCTCAATGTCTTTGATCACATTACTTACAATTTCCTTTACTTTTAAATCCGCTTCCTGTATTTCGGCGATACTTTTTCCCTGTTTTAAGAATGTAGCCATGTATTATTTTATTATTTAAGCATTCATTTGAATAAGAACTGCATAAAAATCTTCCAGCCTGCTAATGTTCAATTCGATATTTTTCCCATTCGTCTTTACCTGGCAATTACCCTGGCAACGGAGTACTTTATGATTAGCTACAGATTTTCCCTCCAGGTTTAATGTAACCTGGATATTGCTTACCGGTATCAATTCCCGAACAGGGCGAACAGGCCCTGAAGTATTATTAACTAGCGAAAGAATATATTGGCCGGGCTTAATAAGAGACCTGGTGAGACCGATGTTCACGCTGGAAGGAGCATTGGTTGCAACCGGGATAACGGTACCGGCTAAGTGCCGGATGCTTCTCAACAAAAGGTTCCTGGGATCGGGATGGCCAATCGTGTAACTCATCAGGTCAGGCTGGTTAGCGAAGTACAATACTTTTCCTTTGCCATAAGTGTTCTCCACAGCCGTTGGAAACTCAGTAGAAAATTTTTCAACCCATGATTTGTCGGGAGGTTGATTCTGAATGGTCGGAACCCAGGTACAAATCACGTTTGCATCCTTCGTTGGTTTACACAATGCCGTATACCCTGCATTGAACAACAGTTCGGTTTGTGAACTGTCTGGTTCAACAATCGGGTGTTTTTTATTTAGTATGAACTGGTAATTGTCTCTTCGCGTATTCTCTTTTTTGCCGGCATAGTGTACGCCAAAGAGTTCATTCAATGCATAATCGGATCGTTCTTTTCCTTCGGCATCGTATAGGCTGGTGGCATAAGTTGCCACCAGGTTACCGCCATTCAGCACATACTCTTTCAAAATCTCTACTTCCTTGTCAGACATACACCTGACATTGGGAAGTAAAACCAGTTTGTATTTCTGCAATTTCTCCCTGGTAAGCTGATCGTCCAGGATAAAATCGTGTGGAATATGGTTTTCCATCATGACCGTTTCCATGCCCCTTATCTCCGTACCAAAATGATCTCCCTCTTCTGATGTTGAACGGTACGATATGCGGGTTGGCCTCGAGTAATAAATGCCGATATTAGCTACGGGCACCTGCTGTTCCAACACTTTTTCATTTGCTTTGACAAACTGGTAGGCTTCCGTTTCATTGAATGCATTGCGGTTATCATGTGTTTGTGTTGGAACATTTGTAAAATAACAATTCCAGAACCTTCCGCCTGCAGAGAGTATTTGCCATAACCATATCTTTAAATCCTGGGGGGGATCGATCACAAGCCGATGGGTAGTACCATTTCCGCCGTACATCACCACTGCTTCTTTTTCGGGTACCATCGATTTAAGAAATTTAATGATGGTGCTGCCATAATTCAGGTTCTCATAAGGAAATACTTCTCCCTGCCCGTTCTCGGTTAGAAAAGCAACACTTACCAGGATATCAAAATGCCTGCGTGCGCTGTCGAGGTCGATACCGGAATCAATTCGCTGGCCAACGCCGTAAATGCTGAATACCTCAGCGGTGTAGGCTTTGTCTTCTCCAAAAGATTTTACAGTTTTTTTTATGCGATCCATGTATTGGTCGGCCGTCTTTACCTTCCAGGTCATATACCGGTCGATGTCCTCCCCCGAAGCTGATGCAGGGATGGGAATCTCCTTACCGGCAGTTTCTTTATACGACGACTTACAATAGGGGCAATAACAGATTCCGTTTGATCCCGGGGAGTTGTGCCAGATCCCATCTACAGCGTAGTTTTTCAACACGTATGATACAAAATCGTTGGCATATTTATTTCGGTACTCACCTGAATAGCAGGATTCGTACAATACAGGTTTTGTATTGGTAGTTTTAACCGGTTTCTGATCCGGGTCTTTCTTAAACCAATCGGGGAACTTCTGGTATACATGCTCCTCTGCTCCTCGAAAATCGATACGGGCGATTACTTTTACACCCGCATTTTTGCAGGCGCTGGTAATTTCTTTCAATATATCCCTGCTTCCCATTATGCGATTGATATTAGCAGCAGGTAGTGGGTTTTGAAAAAAGTCGACGATGCCACCGGCATTTACACACAAGGTATTGTACCCGCCCTTTTCCAGGTAGTTCACAACGGCTTTAGCATCATATTTACCGGCATCAATCTCGCGTAAAACGGTATGCATAATGCGTAGTGGTTTCTGGTACCAAAGCAGTGCTTTCTCTGCGGGGTTATTACCGGTGATACCAGCCTTTGTAAGGATAGGAGAAAGCAACATTCCTCCGGCCACCACCGTACCGTATTGAAGGAAATGACGCCGGGGTAATTTGCCGCCAGTTAAAGAATTGTTTTCTTGATCAATTGACATAAGCGCTTAGTTATTTAAAGGGTGGTTTGAAGAGTTGACACTTGGTTTACTACGTATTACCTCTTTACACGGGGCTCCCATGGAGCCTTTATCGGTGTTTCATGTTGTTCTATAAACACCCATCACCGACAAGCTGAGGGCTAATTATACCCCGGGTTCTGCGGCAGTACCGCATTGTCGTTTATCAACTGTATCTGGCTAAGCGGTATGGGAAACACAGTCATAAATGGCTTCATGCCTTTAGACTGCATCACGCTTAAAGCGCGCCCTGTTCTAACCAGGTCGAACCACCGATGCCCTTCCAGGTACAATTCCAACCTGCGCTCCAGGTAGATGCGTTCACGCACCTGGTCCTTTGTCAGGTTTGCAAGAGGATTCAACTTTGCTCTTACCCTCACTTTGTTTAAATTTTCAAGAGCCAGGGCCGTATTGCCGTTCTCATTCAATGCCTCGGCATACATTAACAAAACATCGGCATAACGAAGCACTTTCCAGTTCGCCTTGCTGTCTCCCGCCCGAAGTGTTTTCGTAAAATATTTTTTAGTGAAAGTTCTGATGTCAAAAGTGGGCGTTGGTATATAATTGCCATTGTTATCTGTAAAACCTTTGGCAACGGTGATATCTCTGCGGCTATCATTTGGTTCAAACAATGTAAACATCTCTTCAGACGGCGAGCCTGCGCTTCCGCCCTGCCCGGTGATTCCATAGAAATTTAGAACAATTGCATAACCCGGCGCGAAAGTATTGGTAAATGTACTTCCCAATCCTACTCCCTCTTCATATTCAATATCGAAAATGTATTCGCCATGGTGTTCTTCCTGTTGGTAATTGAATAAATTATTGAAGACGGGTAGTAAAGAGTAGCCCATGCCAGTTACTTCCTGTAATTTGGGTGCGGCTTTCACAAAATCCTTCCGGGTTAGATAAACTTTACCCAACAGCGATTTAGCTGCACCACTGGTGGCTCTTCCCACATCTGCACCAGTATACTTCAGAGGCAATTTCTTCTCTGCATCAATCAGATCGGCAACAATGATGTCATCATAAATCTTATCCACCTTTTCACGGCCTACCTTATACGCTTCCACTGTGGTCAATGGGGTTTTTACTGATGGCACATCCCCAAAAATTCGTACCAGGTCGAAGTAAGCGAGTGCGCGTAAAAATTTTGCCTCACCAATATACTTGTCTTTATTGGTAATCACCGCCGCGTTGGCCCCTTCAAGCTTAGATAGAATGATATTGCAACGGCTGATCATGGAATAATTATTTCGCCAGGTACTGATCAGCACATTATCATTGATGTTAATAGAAAAGTTGTCTACTCCTACCAGGCTCACAGAAGTAAAAAACTGCTGCTCCGTGTCATCACTGGGCAAGTCGCCAAATACCCAAATATTAGGGCCCTGTAACCTCAATACACTGTAAGCCCCCACTATAGCATCCTGGAAGTCTTTGTCGGTTTTAAATAATATATCAACACTCACTGTAGATAAGGGAGCCAATTCTATAAAGTCTTTTTTGCAAGAGCCCATTAATAGTAATGTCATTACTACTGCAACATTTATCTTTTTCATTCTCATTTAATTTAATAATACTAATTGTTGAAACCGATGTTTATGCCTGCTATCAGGCTTCGCGGAATAGGGTAGTCACTGAACGCCCGGCCTGGCCTTAAGGGGTCTTCCAGGTTGCTTGCTTCCGGGTTAAAGCCCTTGTTATTTGTAAAAGTGAAAGGATTGTTGGCACTTGCGTATATTCTCACCGAACGCAGTAGTAATTTATTGGCAAGCTGTTCAGGTATGATGTAACCAAGGGTGATGTTGTTGATTCTCATGAAAGACCCTGTATCAAGGAACCAGGTACTGTAAGTTCCGCGGATGTTACCGGTAGGTGCATTGTTTGGGCGTGGCGTTCTACCATCGCCAGGCTCCTGTTCAGACTTCCAATAGTTATTAAGTAATGCCAGTTGTGGAAACCGACCTCTTGTGGCCATCGATGCCGCCCTAGATTCATCGAAGAGCTGTGCACCTTTTGAACCCTGCAAACTAACGCTAAGGCTTATCTTTTTGTAAGAGATGCGATTGGTCATTCCATAATAGAAATCGGGGTAGGGTGACCCGATAATTGTTTTATCAAAATTATTAATTACGCCATCCGGCTTTCCGTCAGGGCCACCGATATCTTTAAATCGAATGTCTCCGGTTCGTGAACGGTCAACCCCACCCGGGTTGTAAATCGGACCCTTAGCCAGTTCGGCCGCGTTCAAAAAAATTCCATCTGTAACCCAGCCAAAGAACATCCCTATTGGCTGTCCTATCCTGGTGATATGGCTGCTTCCCCCGTAAATAGGATCGCCCGTAGGCCCCAGCTTAACTACTTCGTTTTTGAACGTGGAAATATTGAAATCAGTAGACCATTGAAAATTTTTCGAATTGATGTTGCTGGTATTTAAAACAAAATCCCACCCGTTGTTTTTCACCTCGCCGATATTTTGCAAGGTGGTGCTAAAACCGGTTATGTCCGGAACATTCACATTCAAGAGCAGGTCTGTATTGGTAGACCTGAAATGATCCACGCTGATATTGATCCTGTTTTTGAAGAAAGAGATGTCGGCACCGATATTTAACTGACGTTGCTTCTCCCAGGTTAACAACGGATTGGCAAGCTTGGCCTGGGAGAAACCACCGGCTACCCCGTTACCTAGTATGTAACGTTCATAGTTGATGGTAGCGAACTGTTCGTAATTGCCGATGTTATTATTGCCCGTTTCACCATAGCTACCTCTTAATTTTAACTCACTGACAGACTTTATATTTTTCATAAACTGCTCTTCAGTCACTCTCCAGGCCAGGGCGGCCGAAGGAAATAAGCCGTATTTACTTTCAGATCCAAACCGTGATGAACCATCTGTACGAAAAGAAGCGGTTACATAATATTTACTCTGGAAATTATAATTGATCCTGCCGAGGTACGAAAGCAGCGACCATTGAAAAATTTCAGAAGATCCAGCAGTTATTACACCACTGGTGGCATTTAATGTCGGCACCAGGTTATTGGGAAACCTGTTGCTGGAGAAGGTGTTTATCTCGTTTGTTTCTTTCTGGATGGTATATCCTGCCAATGCCGATAAATTGTGGTTACCAAAACGTTTATTGTAATTCAATGTATACTCAGATAACCAATTGTAACTCATTGCAGCATTATCGGTTCCAAAAGCCGGTTCATTGAAAAAAGCAGGAATCTGAGGTTTGAACCGGTAACCCTTGTTGCTTTGCACAACGGCTCCAGCCATCACGTTAAACTTCAAATCTTCCAATATTCTATACTCAAGGTTTACATTTGCAAACAAGCTTAATCTTTTTTGCTTGTTGGTAATTTCTCTTGCCAGGGCCGCAGGATTCTGCGCGTTTGACGTTACATCCAAACCCGGAACAAAAACAAAATAGCTGCCATCCGGGTTATACAGCGGGTACATCGGATTTACACCAAATGCGCTTCCTACAACGCCCTCATTTTGCCCACTACTCGACCCACTGGCTGTAATAAGATTTCTATCAATAAATGACGGGTTGATGTTCATTTTTATCGATATCTTCTTTGATAATTTTGCATCGATATTGGCCCTCAGGGAATACCTTCTGAAATCACTGCCAATCACGATCCCGTTCTGGCTGAAATACTCACCACTCAATGCATATTTCACATTTTCATTGCCACCGGTAGCCGACAATTGATAATTCTGCTGAGGTGCTATCCGTAACACGTCCTCGATCGCCGGCTTATCGTAGGTTAGCTGTCCCGAGAGGACTTGTAAGGTAGTAGGTGGCACGGGTACCGCCCAATTTTGAGGAGGGCCGGATACATTGTTTCTGAGGTCAATATTATTCTGACGTATGCCTTCATAATGGTAATCAGCGGTTTCCCTGGCGTTCATGTATTCAGGTGTTTTGGAAATCTGCTGCCATCCCACATAAGTGTTGAACGAAATAGTTGCCTTTCCGCTCGATCCTCTTTTTGTATTAATAATGATAACACCATTGGATCCACGAGAACCGTAGATTGCGGTAGCTGATGCATCTTTCAGAATGTCAAGGCTCTCAATATCATTGGGGTTTAAATTCTCAATGCTACCGGTAGGGAAGCCATCCACCACGTAAAGAGGGCTGCCTCCTGCAGAGATGCTACCGATACCCCTTATCCTGATCTGGGGTGAAACACCCGGTTCGCCGGAAACTGCTTTTACCTGCACCCCGGCTACTTTCCCGGCCAAGGCCTGGTCTATCCGGGCAACTGCCTGGTCCTGGAAATCTTTGCTGGTCACCGAAGACACCGAACCGGTGAGGTCTTTACGTTTTTGTGTGCCGTAACCGACCACAACTATCTGGTCTAAGGTCGCCATCGTGCTTTTTAATTTCACAATCAACGACAGGGTGATGCTTTCTTTTATATTATACCCTGCTAAAGTCTGGTCTTCGTAACCGACAGTGGAAAAAGTGAAACTGTAGGGTCCACCAGGAGTGATTTTTGCAAAGGTGAAATTGCCCGAACTGTCAGTGCTTGTTCCGAAAGTAAAATTTGATTTTGTATTTCTGATAATCACGGAAACGCCGGGAAGTGGTTCGCTGTTGTTATTTTGAACGAGCCCTTTTACAATGCTGGTGACGGACTGTGCATGCAGCTTCGATGATTGCATGATAAAAAATAGTAACAGCAGGGTGCATAAAGAGACCCTGGAAAACATTTGGTTGATTCGCATACAGCAGCAATTTGTTATTTAATAAAAGTGACTACCGTGCACTACGGCACGTGTTAGCGGTGATACTTATATTATTATGGATGCAATGTTCTTACTTACTAATAATGAATTTATTATTTTTCTTAGTTACTTTCAGATTGTTCAGTGTGGAAATTTCTCGCAAAGTGACCTCCAAGGAATCTGAGATATTAAATGTTCCTACCAAATAAATGTTGGCAACGTCCTTCCTGGTATACATGATGGTTACATGAAACATCGTCTCCAATTGATGAAACACCTGGTCGAGGGGTTGATTATTGAACATATACCAGGTTCCTTTTGCAAATTTTGGCACAGTAGGATTTTCGACAGGATGTACTATTCTCTTCTTCTCAACCGGGCTGTTTAATAATTTGAATTTTCTGATTGTAGCCCTAAAAGTTTTGTTGTTATAAACCAGTTCCTCACCCGGCGTTAAAAAATAATCTGCCGGGGTTCCCGTTGAATGGCTCTTTGTCTTTACAACTACTTTACCGTCATACAACCTGACAATT
>JBBJOD010000104.1:0-11446 GCA_037721715.1 Chitinophagaceae bacterium
ACGGCAATCACAATTTGTTCTTTGATTTGTTTTCGGATTTGACCTGGTAAGTGGTTTTATTGCTGCATTCATAAAAACAACTGCGGTTAAACACTAAAAACTTTAAAATCGTGGCAACTACTTTTACAAGGTATCCGTCGTTGTAACGAACTTTTAGCACCGGGATGTTTTTGATGAACTTTTGTTTGTTCAATTATCTTTTTCAATACCTTGCTTTTTAGTTAAATACTACCTCACTCATGGCGTACAACGAAAATTTAGCCGGTAGAATAAGGGCGGCACTTTCCCATTTGACAGTAGTTGAAGAGAAAAAGATGTTTGGTGGCCTGGCATTCATGGTTAACATTAAAATGTGCATCACGGTAGGTGCCGACAGGATCATGTGCCGCATTGACCCTGACATGCATGATGAACTGGTTGAAAGTAAGGACTGCCACACAGTGATAATGCAAGGGCAAGTTTATAAGGGATATGTTCATGTGAACGAGGATAACTTAAAACACAAGAAAGATGTAGATTACTGGATTGGCCTTGCACTAGATTATAATAAGATAGCAAAGTCATCAAAGAGTAAGCGCTAAATGAATCGTTTGATTTGTTGACACATTAACGAAAAGTTCACCGGAAGCGGAAACTTGCCCGGTTATAAAATCAGCAACTAAAAAGCGGTAGCAAATTCCTTGGCGAAATCTTCCAGCTTTACTTTTCCCAGTACCGGCTTATGCAGGTCGTAATCCTGCCGCAATGCGCCGCTGTGTGTGCTGGTTCCCATTTCAACAAAGTCCCTTGCTATATGGGCCGGCACTCCCCGATTTTCCAGGGCCCCCTGCGTCTGCTCATCGGTAAACGTTACCCATTTTAAATCGGGCTTGCCAATGGCGTTGCCTAAGGCCTGGGCTACTTCGCTGGCCGAATGTTCGTCACTTGCCACATATAGAACTTTTATTCCGGTAGAAAATGTTTCCATCTCCTCCGCTGCGGCGACTGCAATGTCTTTTGGATGAACTAGTACCATCCTGTCATCGCCACCATAGTTGGCGCCTATCATGCCCATACCTTTTATCATTCCTGCAAAGTTGTACAAATTGTTGAAGAAGTAACCAGGACGCAGATGAGTAATGGCGATACCTGGTAGCTCGTTCAAAATACCTTCTACATCATGGGCACCTAAAATAAATCCGGTGCCTTTATCTAAATGCGCACCATAACTGCTTAGATGAAGTACACGCGTAACACCCGACCGTTGAATGGCCTGGACGTAATTGTTGCCGAGTCTCCGGTAGTATTCCCTTGAATCCGGCACGTTAAAGTTTGGTGGCACCATCGCATACAGGAGTTCAGCACCATCGAGAGTAGACACCAAGAAATCAATGTCTTCGAGCGATCCAATAGCCGCTGTTGCACCCAGGGCTTCAATGTCTTGTTGCTTTTCCTGCCTGCTGCTGATAACCGTAACCAAATGGCCTTTCTCTATCAATGCTGTTGCCAGTGGCTTGCTTATATTTCCCAACGAACCTGATACTATAATTTTCATAAACGATTACGCTTTTTGTGAGTTTGTTTCTTAATTGTAGTACAATTCAGACTACTGAATGTTTTGAAGCAGGAGAGCAGTTTTATATGCATCGAACCATCTAATTTTGCAGACGAATGCAAGTGAATATGTTTACTGCAGTTGAATGAAGAGACAAGAAGACGGAGCTTCAACCGATTGTCACCATTAGGGTCTATTCATTGCCCATTTTTCGTTTAATTTCTTTAAATGAAATAATTAAACTGAATATTAATTACTTTCAATCAAATCGAATGCATGAAGAAGTATTTACCCGTTTTTTTTATACTCTGTCTACTAGCTGATATTACTTCGGCCCAATCGCCCCGAATTATTGAAATCAGGGAATATGCAAATCAAAATCGAAATAATATCATCAAAGAGTTTGTCTCTTTTCTTTCTTTGCCCAATGTTGCCAAAGACACCGAAAATATAAAAAAGAACGCTGAGTTCGTGATGAACCTGATGACGAAGCGGGGTATACAGAAAGTTCAGCTACTGAAGGCTAACACAGCAGGCGTGCCTCCAGCGGTGTATGGTGAAGTTGTTGTGCCGGGTGCGAAGGAAACCCTTATTTTTTATGCTCATTACGATGGACAGCCCGTTAATCCAGCGCAATGGTCCAAGGGACTTGACCCTTTCCAGCCAAAATTATTTACTGCGGCTATCGATAAAAATGGCGAGAATATACCGTTTCCCGATAACGGCAATCGTTACAACGGCGAATGGAGAATATACGGACGAAGTACGTCTGATGATAAGGCAGGCGTTACAGCTATTTTGAATGCCTATGATGCGGTTAAGAAAATTGGCCGCCTGCCTGCCTGCAACCTGAAGTTCTTTTTTGAAGGGGAAGAGGAGGCAGGTTCCCCCCATTTAAACCAGGTACTTGATAATTACAAATCTCTTCTGCAGTCAGACCTGTGGATCATTTGTGACGGACCTGTTCACCAGTCTGGCAAAAAGCAGATTGTATTTGGTGTACGTGGCGATACTCACCTTGATCTTACAGTATATGCGGCAAAGCGACCCTTACATAGTGGTCATTACGGTAACTGGGCGCCAAACCCTGCCCTGATGCTGGCGAAATTATTGGCGTCTATGAAAGACGAAACCGGTAATGTGACCATAAAGGGTTTTTATGACGATGTAATTCCGCTAACCGCCTCCGAAAGAAAAGCTTTACAGGAGGTGCCTTCTGTTGATGAACAAATGAAAACTGAACTGGAGATCAACGGCATCGAAATGCCCGGAACAACACTGAGTGAAGCGGTCAACCGTCCGTCATTGAATATAAATGGTATGCAGAGCGGAAATGTAGGCAAGTTGGCATCCAACCAGATTCCGACATTCGCTACCGCCGTTATCGACCTGAGACTGGTTGTGGGCAATGATTGGAAAAGGCAGCAACAAAAGGTGGCCGATCATATCAAAGCACAAGGTTATAAGGTTATTGATCATGAGCCTACAGGAGAGGAAAGAAAACAATATGCAAAGATCGTAAAGATGATTCCAGGTGATGATGGGTACAATGCCCAGCGAACATCGATGGATCTTCCCATTATTAAAAAAGTGATAGAGGCCGTTCAAGGTACTATAAAAGAGCAGGTTGTATTACAGCCAACCATGGGGGGCAGCCTTCCATTGTTCTTATTTGAAAAGCATTTGGGGGCCAAAACCGTTACCATTCCCATTGCCAACCACGACAACAACCAGCATGCCGAAAATGAAAATATCCGACTGCAGAATCTATGGGATGGAATAGAAACAATGGCGGCACTTATGATGATGAAGGGCAGTGGATAGTTGGATAGTTTAACCGGATACGATTGTAGTTTAGGGGAATTTCGTTTCAAAGGTTCATCTTGTCTAAATGGATTTGCCACCAGAAATGGGGCGTGCCTTTACCTTTTGACCACTTCAATAATGCCGGCACAAAACCCTTTGATCACATTCCCGGGATCAGTATAATCGGCAAAAACGTTCTATATTACCTCCACAAACTACTAATACCATTAAGGAGCCTCATGACTTTAAACAGATTATTAAACGGCCCACGGATCAAAGAAGTAATCATAACGCCCATAGCTATCGTAGATCCGCCGCTATTAAACGCCGCGGGCCTTCATGCGCCTTACGCACTTCGTACTATCCTGGAACTGGTTACCGATGATAACATCTCCGGCATCAGTGAAATTCCGGGTAATGTGGGAATCGACGCGGCACTTGAGCTCGCCAAACAACTAATCATCGACAAAGATCCTTTCCAGTTAAATCAAATAAGGCAGGTACTTGAAAACAGTTTTGGTAAAGAGAAGGCTGCGAGCAGGGGCGAATCACCCTGGGACCAGCGAAAACTTGTGCATGTTTTCAGTGCCATTGAAGTAGCGTGTCTTGACATCATCGGAAAAATTACCGGAAGGCCGGTGGTAGATCTCCTGGGAGGCCGGATGAGGTACCGGGTGCCTTTTGCTGCTTACCTTTTTTATAAGTATGAAGGGGCAGGTGGTAAACTCGCATTCAATACCGATCCAGACGCCAAAGGCTGGGCAGCCGCCCGCCAGAAGCCGGCATTGAATCCTGCAGAAATAGTTAGCCAGGCAAAGGAAATGTGCAAAGAGTATGGCTTTAAGTCAATCAAGCTTAAAGGAGGTGTATTTGAACCGCAGGCTGAAGTGGATGCTATGTTTGCTTTACAGGCCGCTTTTGGTCCTGACGTACCGTTACGCATAGACCCTAATGCTGTATGGGAGGTAAAAACAGCCATCAAGTATGGGCGCATACTGCAACCCGTTATTGAATACCTGGAGGACCCGGTACGGGGGCAGGTGAACATGTCTTTAGTCAAGAAAGAACTAACTGTTCCGTTCGCTACCAACATGTGTACAACGTCTTTTGAAGACATACCCGCCAGCATAGTTTTGAATGCTGAAGACATAATTTTAAGTGACCACCATTTCTGGGGCGGACTCCGAGCCTCCATGTCGCTGGCAGCAATATGTGAAACTTTCGGTCGCGACCTTTCTATGCATTCAAACAGCCACCTGGGTATTTCCCTGGCCGCCATGGTACACCTCGGAGCTGCCTTGCCTAACCTGCGGTATGCTTTGGATACCCATTATCCCTGGCAGTCGGATGAGGTAATAGTAGGAGGTAAGTTGCCATTCGAAGATGGTGCTGTGCAGGTTCCCGAGGGGCCGGGTTTGGGTGTGGAGCTCGACCGGGTAGCACTGGCAAGGTTACACCAAAACTACCTGGATTGCGGATTAACCGTTCGAAATGACGAGATCGAAATGCAGAAAGTACAGCCGGGATGGAAGTTTAAGTCGGTTAGGTGGTAAGTGGGCGTTAGCAATCATCGATCAGCATTCAGCGATTAGCTATCAGCGATCAGCTGCAGAGTACTGGCAAGAGAATATTCCTTAATTTAAGCAGGTAATCATTAAATTGAAACGCTTTAGGAAGACATACAAGTTCGTTGCCTGTTGAAAAAGTCACTTACACCAAAACTTACCATTTAAAAGGTTGTATGCAAAAACCGGAACTTAAAATAGGCTTGTTTGGAATTGGATTAGATACCTACTGGCCACAATTCAAAGGGTTAAAAGAACGGCTGGAAGGTTACCTGTTACAGGTAGAGCATAAGTTAGGCGCTATGAATCTCTCCATTATCAATGCCGGGCTCGTAGACAATATCGACAAAGCTTTTGAAACAGGTAAATTATTCAGGCAGGAAGATGTAAACGTCATCTTTTTATATGTCACCACCTACGCTTTATCGTCAACTGTTCTGCCGGTTGTGCAGCGTGCAAAGGTACCCGTTATCATTCTCAACCTGGCACCGGAAGCTTCCATCGATTATCAATCCTTCAATAATACCAACGATCGAACAAAGATGACGGGTGAATGGCTTGCCTATTGTTCGGCCTGCCCGGTACCAGAGTTAGCGAATGTATTTAACCGGGCCGGTATTCGTTTTCACCAGGTAACAGGAATGCTTAACGATGACACCGAATGCTGGAATGAAATTGTTCAGTGGGTAGAAGCGGCAAAAGTGGCGAATATCATGTCTTATAACAGGATGGGATGCATGGGTCATTACTATAGCGGCATGCTGGACATTTATACAGACCTCACCCAGCAGTATGCGCACTTCGGCGGACACATAGAACTCCTCGAAGTAGAAGAACTGGTCGCCTTTAGAAAGCAGGTAAACGAAAATGAAACACAGCAACGTGTAGAAAAATTTCTGAACACTTTTGATGTACAGCCTGATTGTTCCCGGCACGATCTGCAAAATGCGGCGGTAACATCAGTTGCTTTAGACAGGCTGGTGGAAAAATACCAGTTGGGTTCATTGGCTTATTATTACAAGGGTAGTGGCAATTGGGAAAATGAAAACGCCATCGCTTCTATCATCCTGGGTAATTCATTATTAACCGCCAATGGCATTCCGGTTGCCGGGGAGTACGAGATAAAGAATGCCCAGGCAATGAAGATCATGGATAGCTTTGGTGCAGGGGGCTCGTTCACCGAATACTATGCCATGGATTTCAGGGATGATGTGGTACTGATGGGTCATGATGGACCTGGACATATTGCCATCGCGGAAGGTAAAACAAAGGTGCGACCCCTCGGTGTTTATCATGGGAAAGTAGGTAGTGGTTTATCGGTTGAAATGTCTGTTAAAAAAGGACCGGTTACCTTGCTTTCGGTTGTGGAAAAAGCAAATGGCAAACTCATGTTATTAGCTGCCCAGGCAGAATCCGTTGACGGCCCCATCCTGCAAATAGGAAACACCAATAGCCGGTATAAATTCCCGATTGGCGCAAGACAATTTGTAAATGACTGGAACAGTCACGGGCCGGCACATCATTGCGCGGTGGGCGTTGGACATATCAGTTCTAAGATTAAAAAATTAGCTGCGCTGTTAGAAATCGATTTCATACAGGTTTGTTAAGCACAACGCGCTGCGTTTTCGTTTTACAGTTAAGTTAAGATGGGTGTATATAAACCTGGTAGTATTATTTTGATGATTAAACACAAGGAAGCCTTTGGTGCAACTGCTGATATCCAACACCCAGGCTTACCGAGTTTTCGCTGGCAATTTACATAATGGGAAAAAGTTCGTCTGCCATCAAAAATTTAAAAAGAATGCTATCAGTCGGCATAACTCTACGTTCCGTGCGCCTTGCAATGATGCTGCTTGCTGGCGCTGCTTGCCCGGAATTAACAGCCCAAAAAAGTAGCAAAGTCTACATGTTTTCCTACTTAAAGGAAACGGCGAAGACGGATTACACCTGGCTTCCAGCCGCGACGGCAAAAGTTGGAAGGCGTTGAGATGGGACAGTTCTTTTTTAAAACCCACTGTAGGCAAAGAAAAATTACTGCGAGACCCCTGCATCGTGCAGGACAAAGATCGAACTTTTCATATGGTTTGGACAGCCAGCTGGCAAGACAAAGGCATCGGGTATGCCTACTCAAAAGACCTCGTACATTGGTCAACCCAGCAGTTTATCCCGGTAATGCAACATGAACCCGATGCTTTAAATTGCTGGGCACCAGAAATCACCTATGATGACCAGGCAGGACTGTTTCTTATCTATTGGGCTACTACAATACCGTCTTTTCAATTTCCATTAAACAATGGAAACGATTAACGTCAATCCTGCTCGATTAATTTGCCAGTTAATAAATCGGTTCAGCTGGGGAAATCTTTCTACGTAGTTGTAAAGAGAACAAATCCAGCTATCGTATTTCAGCCATCATGTCATCGCTTTCTCACATAAGGTTGCTTGAAGTAAGAGCAACGATTGACATCAAACGCCTTCCCGCATAATTATCACAGCGATCTTATCCGGGCATTCACCTTCAAGCCACTTCTTTCACACTACGCTGATCAAGCAATACGCCATCAGACTTGTTAGTAGC
Organism: Chitinophagaceae bacterium; assembly: GCA_037721715.1. Taxonomy (GTDB): domain Bacteria; phylum Bacteroidota; class Bacteroidia; order Chitinophagales; family Chitinophagaceae; genus JADCRZ01. The sequence continues at coordinate 7,484 of JBBJOD010000104.1, forward strand.
ATACAGTACGCGGCATATATTTTGTATTCATCGAATAATTATTCTCAGTTTCGAGAAATTATTAAATTTTGAAATTAATTTTTAGATTATGAAAAAATCAAGTTTATTTTTTACGATGCTGATAGCAGCAGCCTCTTTCCAGGCATGCAACAGTGGAGAAAGTGAAAACAAAGACAGTGTCGACAATGCCAAGGAACAGAATGAGGCAAATAATGCCGTACCTGAAGACGATTCCAAGTTCATGGTCAAGGCGGCAAGTGGTGGCATGATGGAAGTGGAGCTTGGTCAGCTGGCACAACAAAAAGCCCAGCATGCGAGAGTAAAGGAATTTGGTGCCATGATGGTTCGGGATCACACCCAGGCTAATAACGATTTGAAAGCACTTGCAGCAAACAAGAACATTGCCTTACCTGCTACACTTGGAGAAGATCACCAGAAACACGTGAATGAATTACGGGAAAAATCTGGTGCGGATTTCGACAAAGCTTATATGAGCATGATGGTGGATGATCATAAGGATGATGTTGATGATTTTAGTAGTGCATCCGATAAGGGAAATGACGCAGATATAAAAGCATTTGCAGCAAAAACGTTGCCTGTTCTTCGTACACATCTTGACTCTGCCCAGGCAATTAACGATGGTGTGAAGTAATTATATTCAATTGTGATGAATAAATAGGGATGCATTCGGTTGCATCCCTATTTTGTTTTTAAATCAGGGTGGGAAATTATACCTTGCAAAACTAAAACGTTTGCTTTAAATGTTCATGATAGTTAAAACCTCAAATCAATGGTTATGGACACTGAAAAAATAGATGCCGCAATTCCCTCGCAGGAGACCGGAGCGAAAACAGACACGCATCATTCAGTTACTACTAAAAGCCTAGAAGAAGCAAAAGAATTATTTTTGAGAGTGAAAGACAGGCTTCAGGATGTAAACCGGTGGAACGAATTCTGTGGCAAGGCCTCTGCGAAATTCGAATTAACCGACCACGAGGGGCACTCAGTAACCAGGAAGCCCCAAAAAGGTGATCATTTCAAAATTAATGTGCCTGCACCCGGAACAGAAACGGGAGATGGCCGTGATTGGGTAATGATTGAAGAGATTGAAGATAAGTCAGATAGTAATGCCTCTACAGAAGCATTTGTAATACGTGTAAGACCGGCACAAAATCCTGAAACTCCGGATCATGATACTGCTCATTTCTTCAAAGATGTCGCTACAAGTTCGTTTGCTGTTCAACGTGAGGACATGAAAGTGACTGCAAGCGTTCATGGTCGAAACGAAGTGCCCAATATAAAAACGGAAAATTTTATAGATAACGCCAGAAATGTTCTGGTTGCATTGGGTGCTATGGTGGGATTATCTAACCCGCAATGGAAAAGCCTGGTTAAAGGGTTATTCGAAGAATGATACAGATAAAAATTTAGTCATTTATCATAAAGATACTAAGGGTTGTTAATAGGGGTTACTACATTTCTATTAGCCCTGCAACGAGGTGGCGAATGCAAACAAACTCGGAAAAGCTTTTGTGCTAATGAAACCCTCTTGGCAAAGAAAACCTGAAAGCTCATAACACAAGTTTGCCGCTGTAAAAATCTAAGACTTTTCCACGAAGTATGTAATCATATTTCGCAATGATCAAGTTGATTTTAGCACGGTCAAGATTATTTTTAGCAATGAGGTAGTCAACCTGGGTGGAAGCTCCTGCATTAAACTTCACTTCAGCGGAACGGAACGATTCTGAGAAATCAATTACCTGCTGCAAAAGTTGCTGGTAACGTTCATGCGCAGCCGTCCTATTAAAATACGATTGTTCAATTAGTTGTTTTACTTGAATCCTGGTTGATTCAGTGATGTACCCGGCATTTTCCAGGTCAAGTTTTGCGAGCCGAACCTGGTACCTTGCACGGAACGCATTTAGGATAGGGATATTTATAGCTATGCTTACAGAAGTGCTGTAATTATTATTAAACTGGTTAAAATACTTTATTCTTTCTGCACCATAATTTTTCACCTGCGTTATCACCGGTAGCTTGTTTCCACTCACTTCAACAAAATCTCCCGATGCAGACTCGATGGTATTTAAAAATAAATCCTTATGTGCAGCGCTCGAATAATTGGTAAAAAGATACCCAGCTAAAGCAACAGACGGGTATAAGACCGATTTAGCTACTTTAACACTTTTAACTGCACTTTGTAGTCGAAACTCTGTCGCTTTTACCACGGCAAGATTTTTTAAAGCCTTTCCATAAACCTCTTCTGGGTTATTTTCATACATAATGAATTGTTCCGTTGATAGCTTTTCTACTTTCAAATCTTTTTCGAATGGCACATTCATTAGCTGAGACAGTGTGAGCCTGGCCGAATTTAGCGAATTTTGGTTGTTGATGATGGCCAGCTCGTCGTTTGCCAATTGTCCTTTCAGGTCGTATAACTGTGCAGGAGCGATTGCGCCCTCTTTGTTAAGTATTTCCAAGCGGTGTACCTGGTTACGAGTAACGGCGGCCTGGTTACGAGACTGATTCAATTGATCCTCATTGTTAAGTATTTGCACGTACGACAGGATAACATCCAAAGTGATTTTGTCTTTGGTTTGCTCAAACTCCAGCTTGCTTGCTTCAGATCCCAGTGCGCGTTGTTTGATGGCATTTTTGAGCCTTCCACCATTGAACAGTATAACGTTAGTGCCCAGGCTATAATTAGCAAAATTTACCTGCTGGTTTATGTATCCATTTGTAAAGGGGTCAATGCTTCGACCCTGGTTGATACCATGGCCCAGGTCAGCGTACACTTCCGGCAGCAGGTTACTTTTAATTTGTTCCAGGCTCGCTGCAGCAATTTTTACCTGTAATCCGCTTTGTTTTACCTCCAGGTTATTAGTAATTGCTGTCTCAACAGTTTGCCGAAGGCTAAGTAATTTGCTTTGCCCGACGCAGCATATTTCAAAAGAAAGGAAACAAGATAAAAGAATTTTATTTTTCATTACTTTGGCTTTAGCAAGCTACCTAATCAACTTTCAGTTCTACCATCAATCAGGTTGATGATCCTTGAGCCATAAGCGGCATTTTTTTCCGAATGAGTCACTTGAATAATGGCAACTCCATCTTTGTTAAGTTGCTTAAACAATTGCATGATTTCGTCGCCCTGCTTTGAATTAAGGTTGCCTGTAGGTTCATCGGCCAGTAACAATTTAGGCTTGGCGATCAAAGCTCTTGCAATGCCAACCAACTGCTGCTGGCCTCCAGATAATTGAGCGGGAAACAGGTCTTTCTTACCAACTATGTTAAACCTGTCTAACATATCAGCAACCATCGCTTTTCTTTCAGCGCTTTTAACGTCCTGGTAGATAAGCGGTGTTTCTATGTTTTCATATACGGTTAATTCGTCAATGAGGTGGTATGCCTGGAACACAAAACCAATGTATTTTTTATAGAGAGCGGACCGGTGTTTCTCTTTTAGGTTATGAACCGCTTCGCCCAAAAATATAAATTCGCCTTCTGAAGGCTCATCCAGCATTCCAATAACATTCAGCAATGTAGACTTACCCGAGCCTGATGGACCCATGATAGAAACAAATTCGCCTAACTGTACGGAAATATTTACATCTTTAAAATGAAGGTTCTGTTACTTCTGTTATTATACCATTTTGAAACGCGATGTAATTCGAGCATTGTTCTAATACTTATACGAGTTAAAAATATGATGATTGATCGTTGGATAGCAACCTGATTGCTGATAGCTTTTCTTCATTCGGCTCTCAACGTCTTCGCCGGGTCCATCATTGCTGTTTTAATAGCCTGGTAACTTACAGTTAATAAAGTAACTATCAATGATATTAACCCGGCAACAATAAAAACCGACCATTTGATTGAGATCCGGTAAGCAAAATCCTGTAACCAATTATAAGAGACCCACCATGACACCGGAACAGCAATCAGGAAGGCAATAAAAACAAGTAG
>JBBJOD010000105.1:0-11439 GCA_037721715.1 Chitinophagaceae bacterium
CTGTAATTCTTTAATGAGCAACAGGATGGTTTTCTGTACCGTGACATCAAGTGCTGTGGTTGGTTCATCTGCTATTAACAAAGCTGGCTCGCAGCACATTGCCATGGCTATCATTACGCGTTGTTTCTGCCCCCCACTAAGTTGGTGAGGGTACCTGTTAAACATAAAAGCAGGTTCGGGCAGATTAACTTTTTTAAACCATTCAATTGTTTTATGGTGCGCTGTTTTCCGTGAAATATTCTGATGCAGCAGAAGGGTTTCCATCACCTGTTCTCCACAGGTAAATACAGGATTAAGAGAGGTCATTGGTTCCTGGAAAATCATGGCAATCTCGTTGCCACGTACCTTCCTGATTTCTTCCCCCTTCAATTGCAGCAGATTGTGTTGCTGCCGGCCATTGCTGGAAAACAGAATTTGCCCATTTGCGTAATTAGCTGGTGGCGTTGCAAGCAATTGAAGAATGGAAAGCGACGTGACTGATTTACCAGAGCCTGACTCTCCTACAATCGCCAGGATCTCTCCGCGCTTGACCTCTAACGAAATATTTTCAACGGCCCGCACTATGCCACCCTTGGTTTGAAAATCAACCGAAAGATGGTTTATCTGTAGAAGTGGATGTGTCAAGGGTGAAGGCTGAAAATTGGATGATGAAAAAGTAAAGGTTCGCTATCAGCCAGTCATTAAAATTTCAGGTGCCGCACGGTTAATCCGCCATTTATCAATTGCTTCAAAGAAGCGATGCCAATCTTTATATGCTTCTCCACAAAAAGGCCGGTAATATTCCGGTCGCTTTGTTGTGTTTTTACTACGTAGGGACTCAGTTGTGTATAGCTAACCAGCAGTAACGCGCCGGGTGGTATCCTGTTATAAAACCCGACAGAAAAGATAGTTGCCGTTTCCATATCGATGGCATATGCCCGTATACGTTGCAGGTAAATCTTGAATGCGTCATCATGTTCCCAGATCCTGCGGTTGGTTGTATAAACTGTTCCTGTCCAGTAATCAACTCCATGATCACGGATGGTAGTAGATACGGCTTTTTGCAGAGCAAATGCGGGTAATGCTGGTACTTCGGGGGGGAAGTAGTCATTAGAAGTTCCCTCCCCACGTATGGCGGCAATAGGCAATATCAGGTCACCCAGTTTATTCCGTTTTTTTAAACCACCACACTTACCAAGAAACAATACGGCATGTGGTTCTATAGCAGTTAGCAGGTCCATTACCGTTGCCGCTGTTGGGCTGCCCATACCAAAATTAATGATAGTGATATCATCAGCTGTTGCGCATTGCATGGGCTTGTCTGCACCAACAACTTTTACGCCGTTCCAATCTGCAAATAATGACACATAGTTTGAAAAATTGGTGAGCAAAATGTATTTGCCAAAATTGCTTAATTTTTCACCGGTATATCTTGGCAGCCAGTTATTTACTATTTCTGCTTTCGTTTTCATATGCTTGCTGTTTAAAATCTCTTCCAGGCCGTTGTCTCTGCTAATTTAGCGAATAGTTCTCCATCTGGGGCTTTTCAGTTGTATCGCCATCTTTGGTGTTGCCTGAACAAATGAAATTATTACCTTGTGCCTGCTGCTTAGTCCTTGTATACATGCCGCAACAAAGTTTTTCAACGGTTTTTTTTGATATGATTAAAATAGAATATCCTCCACATCATTTCAAGATCAGGGATGTAAACGGCAAAGAAATCATATTTGATGCTATACGGCGTGCCTGGGTGCGATTGACCCCTGAAGAATGGGTAAGACAAAACTTTTTGCAATACCTGGTCCAGGTGAAACATTATCCTTCTTCATTGATTGCCATTGAAAAAGAAATGCTATTGGGAGAAATGAAAAAACGATTCGACATACTTGTCTATAATACCAGTCACCAGCCCTGGATGATGATAGAGTGTAAAGCCATGGAAATTCCACTTAATGAAAAAGTTTTACACCAGGTTTTGAATTACAATATCTCGATTCCTGTGCCATACCTGGTTATTACCAACGGAAGATTTATGGCTGGATTTCATCGCAACACTACAGGGCTTGAAATGATCAATGAATTGCCGGCGCATCCTGTAAAAAGAAATCTCGATCGTTGAAATGATTGTACAGCGACGCAACGGCACCTTCGGTTATACAACCCTGATAGCTATCTCGAAACCCCGCTGTACCAAAACAACGACAGTATGATCACCCGTGTAATGATGTAATCATTTAAAGTAATAGGCCAAGCTGTAGATTTATACCGTCACAATAAAAAATAGTTCGCTCAGTTGCAAGTCATGCAATTAATTGTATAATTTCAATAACGCGATCTAAATGGCAATTATGAAAACAACAAAAATTCAGTTCATCTTCATCATTCTATTTCAATTCATTGGTTTTGTGGAAATGAAAGCACAGCAGGAAGTAAAATTTGAACATAAAGCAAAAGATCAAAAAATTAACATTTTTGTGGGCGGCAAGTTATTCTCTGCCTACATGTACTCTGCAAAAATTGATAAACCTGTTCTTTATCCGTTACAGACTGCATCGGGTACCGTATTAAGCAGGGGTTTTCCGCTTAATCCAAGGCCCAACGAAAGAACTGATCACCCGCACCATATTGGTATCTGGTTTAACTACGGAGACGTAAACGGGCTTGACTTCTGGAACAATTCCTACGCTATTCCTGACAGTATCAAATCAAAGTATGGAAGTATTCGTCACCGTCAAATTTTGACGCAGGAAGGCGGGAAACAAAAAGGAACATTGGTAGTAACGGCCGATTGGGTGGATATGAAAGGTACTGTTTTGCTTAAAGAGCAGACGGAGTTTGTATTCAGTGGCGATGCTTCGCAACGTGTCATAGAAAGAACCACTGTTTTAACCGCCCAACAGCAGGCCGTTAGCATGAAAGATAACAAAGAGGGTATGTTAGGGATCAGGGTTGCCAGGGAACTGGAAATGCCGGCAGATAAGCCGGAGATCTTTACCGACGCTCAAGGCATTCCAACAAAAGTAGCTGCAATGAATAATAAGGGTGTAACGGGCAATTTTTTAACCAGCGGCGGTAAAGCCGGAAATGACGCGTGGGGTACACGTGGAAACTGGTGCCTCATGTATGGTAAAAAAAATAATGAGCCGGTATCAATCGCTATATTAGATCATCCGGGTAACCCGGGTTATCCTACTTATTGGCATGCCCGCGGGTATGGATTGTTTGCAGCGAACAATCTAGGCCAGGAGGCATTAAGTGGAGGCAAGGAGAAGCTGGATTTTTCGCTGGCAGCTGGCAAATCCACCACGTTCAGGTATAAAATAGTGATTTCAAACAAAGTAATTCCCACCCAGGAGGTCCTTAACAAGATGTCGTTGGCCTTTGGTGGAAAGTAAGCGATAGGAAGGGTTGTAGAATTCCCAGTATCAGCTCCTCACCTTTCGAGGCCCCTATGGAGCCATATGTGTGCATGATAGGCCATGAACAAAACGAATGCCCGAATGCTCACTATTAACACGAAGCAAACGCTTGACTAAGGAAAAATGCCCAGTTCGGCATAAGAGGTAGCTACCTTATTAATTGCACAGAGATATGCTGCTGTGCGCATATCCGGGATAGTAGGGTTCTTGGCCCAGATTTCCATGATCTCCCGGGTAGCGGTTATCATGGTCTCTTCCAGTCCGCTTCTAACAAGGTCTACTTCTTCCGCACCGTGCATTATAAATTCCCTTTCCTTGACAGATACTTTTTTGCTGGTTAACTCTTCTATCTGTCCAAGTATATGTTCATTCATATTCTCAGTGAAACGTTTTTCCATACGGCCGTAGCGGACATGGCTTAGATTTTTAAGCCATTCAAAATAGGAAACCGTTACACCGCCGGCGTTCAGATACATATCCGGTACTACCAGTATGTTTCTTTTAACAAACTCTTCATCTGCCTCAGGAGTAAGGGGGCCGTTTGCTGCTTCACCTATTATTTTGGCTTTAACGCGTGGTGCGTTTGCCTGGTTGATGACATTTTCAAGTGCTGCAGGAATCAGTATATCACATTCCATTTCCAAGGCATCGTTTGTATCATCGAAATTTTGTGCACCCGGGTAGTCTAAGATTGATCCGCTGGTCTTACGGTGGTTGAATACCGAATCAACATCGAGTCCTTCATTATTCCAAATGGCTCCTTCAAATTCTGCCAGGCCAACGATTATTGCGCCAGCCTGCTGAAAGAAAATAGCGGTATGATAACCCACATTTCCCAAACCCTGTATCACTATTCGTTTGCCTTCCACACCGAGAGGCATGTTAAGCCGGCTCATCACATGGGGCATATTACACACTTCACGTAATCCATAAAATACACCCAGTCCCGTTGCTTCCCTTCTCCCCCGAACGCCTCCTTGTGAAATAGGTTTCCCGGTTACGCATCCCATTGCATCAATCTCACCGGGACGCATGCTCATGTAGGTATCCAGGATCCACGACATTTCTCTTTCCCCCGTTCCATAATCTGGCGCAGGCACGTCTATGCCAGGGCCAATAAAGTTTTTCTTAATTAATTCAGCCGTATAGCGCCGGGTAATTTTCTCCAGTTCGTAGACCGTATATTTTTTTGGATCGATGGTAATACCACCTTTAGCGCCACCAAAGGGTACGTTTACAATTGCGCATTTATAGGTCATCAGGGCGGCCAGGGCCATTACTTCATCCAGGTTAACAGTAGTAGCGAACCGTATGCCCCCCTTACAAGGCGATTTATGGTGTGAATGTTGAACCCTGTATGCTTTAATTACCTCGATTTTATCGCCAATTTTAACAGGAAAATGCATCCTGTACACTGAATTACATTGCTTTATTTGCTCTAATACGCCATTATCCCAGGTTGTATAGGCAGCGGCTTTGTCGAAACTCTTTTCTACCGCCGCAAAGAAGCTATATTCTTGTTCTAGTGACATCTTATTGTTAATTTTTTTTACACTAAACTAACATTAGTTCAGGATTACCAGGGTTGTCCTCTCTACATGATTATTTTATGAACCCGGAACCAGAAAAACGACACCTGGTACCAGTTTGTTGTTATTCGGTGATTTATTTCCGAAGATTGTTCGCTTCGTTGCGCGCTTCTTTTTCCAGCCTGCCGATTTTTCGGTCGAGGTTAACCAGGTATATAAACATCCCTAAAAGGATAGTCAGCACAACAGCAATTACTACGTAAATTTTTCCGTTAGACCGCATACCAACAGCCATTTCAGGCTTCCCGTTTCCCTGTAGCGTTTCCTGCGCAAAGCCGGTGGAAAAAATCAGCAGGCAATAGAAATTACAAATCAGGCGATAAACATTTCTCATGAAGCGGTTGGTTTGTTTTCTTCCAATACTTTTAATCTGATGCGCAGGGTGGTTATCCATAATGCCAGCAAGGTCCATCCAATTACACCCGGCCAAAAAACCATTCTCATAACAGGATCAAGGTCTTTGCCACTTAAACCCGGGTTGCCTTCAACCCCTTTCCCTCCAGGATGAAGCGATTCTACCAGTCTTGGTAGTATCATCACCATCGGTACATAAATAAAATAAGCGAAAATATTATAAACAGCTGCTATTCGCCCCCGCTTGTCAATGTCTGTCATCGAGTTGCGTAAAACAAAATAGGCCAGGTAGATCAATAAGGCAATGGCAGCACCTAACTGCTTGGGATCATTGCTCCAGGGGGCTCCCCATGTATAATTGGCCCAAATAGCACCCGTTATCAAGCCCAGTGAACCAAGTACTATACCGGTTCTTGCAAATTCTGCCGCATAAATATCGTTCCTGGTATCACTTTTCCGGAGATACAAAATCGAATAAACCAATGAGACGGTGATTAACAATAGTTGTGCAAACCACATGGGCACATGAAAAAACAGGTTACGGGCGGTTTCATAAAGGTTTCCAATTTGCGGCACCCTGATCAGAAAGCCGGCAATGAAAATGTAAACAAGGAAAACAACACTTGTTATCTTCCACCATGACAGGCGCAGCATATAATTGAGTTAGTTTCAATACAGGAACCAGGTAAGGTCCATTTGCTCCGGGATTGAAAATTTGAATTGCAAAAATAGTACAATGCGATGCAATATATAAAGTTATCACGAAATAAGCCGTTGCAAGGGAGTGATGATGGATGGGTTATAAGTGAGGGGTCATGGGTAAACTATAACAATTAATATTTCATTGCTCTTAATCTTTCCACAAAAAAGGAAATAGTATAATGGCCAGCGCAATAATAAGAACATCGAATGATGCAAGCAGCAAAACGACAGGCACTTTACTGGACATAAACACATCACTGAAAGCTGTATTTGATAACCGCATTAAAAGTAAGATTTGGGGTATAATAAGCGGAAAGCCCAGTATGGCCATTAAAGCAGCGCTTTGCTGGGCACGGGCCGCAATGGCTGAAAGAAATGTAAATACAAGGCTTAAACCGATACCTCCAAATCCGGCAATGGCTACAAATTTTAACGAATGTTCTACCGGGTTGCCCAGTAAAAGCTGGAAAAGCGCGAGGCTAACAATAGACATGATCATCATCAGCAACACATTAAAAAGTAATTTTGCAATGATAAAGTCACGTGCTCCTGCAATGGAGTAAAAATACAACATCCGGCCCCGGCCTTCTTGTAAAAAACTCTTTGCCACTGCGTTCACACACACAAACAACTGAATCATCCAGAACAATCCATTCCATACTACAGCTTCCGGCTGACCCATAGCAAGGTAGAGCACCAGTATCGTAGAACCCACGTACAATAGGATGCCATAGAAGGTATATTGCTGGCGTATTTCTAAGAGGAGATCTTTTTTGAAAAGGGCAGCGATTTTATTCATATTTGTTTACACTGTTTAATGACTAGCAAACCATATATCTATAGAGCAGCTGAACGCATCTGTCATTTAAACTGTTAAATTTCGCCTTTATAATAACACAGCCTGCACCTTGGTTCGTATAAATTTCTTTCTCCCAGTGCAAGCTGCGATTCCTTTTGGATCTTGCGATAAGAGTAGCTTGCAATGTTTCCACATTTCACACATATGGCATGTAACTTGGTAATGTAATCTGCTTTGGCAAGAAGGTTAGGCATTGGTCCGAAAGGTTTTGCGGAGTAATCCATATCAAGGCCAGCAACTATTACCCTGGTGCCTCTAAATGCTAACTGATCGCACACATCAGGTATTAAATCGTCAAAGAATTGAGCCTCATCGATGCCGATTACGTCCACATCACTTGCGAGTAGCAGGATGGTTTGTGAATTGTCAATCGGAGTTGACAGGATGGCATTTTCATCATGCGACACAATATTATTTAAATGATAGCGTATCTCTATAGCAGGTTTAAAAATTTCCACTTTAAGATTAGCAATCTTCGCGCGTTTAAGCCGTCGAATTAATTCTTCTGTTTTGCCAGAAAACATAGAACCGCAAATTACTTCTATCCACCCCCTTCGCTCACCGTATAAAGTTGGTTCTATAAACATAGATATACAGAATAATATAAGATTTAATTATTGTTTATAACTTTATTAAATATTGAGTAGTTAATCAAAAGTACCATAAATGGAAAGAATAAGAGCGCTCATTAGTAAATTGAAGGAGCAGTCTGAACATCAAACGAACATTTCCGGAATGATGTTGACTGTTCAACTTATACAAGGCGAGCTTGCCCAATTGTCATCTTCGGAACCACAGGACAGGGGTACAACCAAAGTCGCCGTGGTAATGCCTTCTTCTAATAAGACCTCCTTCATATACAAAGAAACGGTCGACGAGCCATTGCCCGCCGCTCCACTGGAACCCGCAAAAAAAATGGCTGAAACGGTTAAGGAAATAGAAAATGAAAATAGTTCTCCGCCCAATAAACAAACAGGTTACCAGGATAAGCCAAGAGTTGAGCTGGAGCCGGCAAATAAAGCGGGCAATAGGAATGACATGCCAGGTGAGTCGAGGAGGCATGATCATTCAGGATGGCTGTTCGACCCCGTTCAGGAAATCCCTACCCTGGCTCATCAGAAGGAGTTTAAAGAAATGAATGATGTATTTGGTGATTACGGTTCATCGCTGAACGACAGGCTTAAAACGGAAAGGAAAGAAATAGCTGCTGTTTTAAATGACGGGCCTGTAAGGGATTTTAAGAAAGCAATTGGAATCAACGACCGGTTTGTGTTCCTGAGTGAACTTTTCCGCGGAGATGATGCCATGTATGAACGAAGTATTAAGACAATAAACAATTTCAGGATTTTTCCTGAAGCTGAATACTGGATAGAAAGGGAACTAAAAGTAAAACTTGGATGGGATGAAAGCAAAGAAGCCGTTAAACATTTCCGGCAACTGGTTAAGAGAAGGTTTGCCTGACAACAGGTTATTTGCCATTTAATAAATTCATTGTACTGATATATTGCTGTATTTTATCGTTTGCCCCTTTGTTTGAAAAAACATAATTCCGGGAGGCCTCGCAACTATTCGTGTATTCGTACCTGTTTTGCAACAACCGGTTGAAAATTCTGTCCAGTTCTATGGCGCTTTTAATACTAAAGGCACCTCCACAGTTAACCAGTGCTACCGCCTCTGCAAATTTTTGGTAAACTGGACCAATAACAACAGGTTTGCCATAAACTGCAGCTTCAATAACGTTGTGTACGCCACTATTACCAAATCCCCCGCCCACGTAAGTGATTGTAGCATATTTGTAAAGACGAGACAGCATTCCGATGTTGTCAATAACAAGTACATTGACTGGTTCTAAGTTGTCAGTACGATTGCCATTAGTAAATTTATAGGGCTGTTCGGCAATTTGTGAATAAAAAATGGAATGGGTAAATAGCTTTTTTACTTCTTCCAGATGTGTTTTACCTATTTCATGCGGAGCGATGATAAACCTGATACCGGGGTGCGTGTTAGCATAATGATCTAGTTCCTCCTCGTCTTCGGGCCAGGTGCTGCCCGCGACAACAACAGGGTACTCGCCGCAAAAACTTTCGATCACCGGCAGGGGATCATTTTTTTCGGCTATCTGGATCACGCGGTCAAAACGGGTATCACCGCTGATGCTTACATTTTGAGTAAGGCCAAGCCCTGCAAGTAATTTTTTTGATTCCTGTGTTTGAACAAAAAGGTGTGTAAAGCAATGAAGCATTGTTTTGTAAGGTCCACCGTACCATTTAAAAAATAATTGTTTTTCAAGGAAAATACCCGATATCAATAAGTTTGCAATGTTTCTTTTTTTTACTTCTATGAGGTAATGATACCAGAATTCATACTTCACCCACAATATCAGTGCAGGTTGAACAATATCGAGAAACCGGATTGCATTAGCTGGAGAGTCTGCTGGTAAATAGGCAATGTAATCGGCGCCGGGGTAATTTTTTTGTATTTCATAACCGGATGCAGAGAAAAAAGTAATAAGTATACGGGTTTGAGGATAAAGCGCCCTTATCGTTTCCAGCACAGGCCGTCCTTGTTCAAATTCTCCTAAAGAGGCACAATGCATCCAAATCAATTGGGAACTGCCCTTACTTGGTACTGCCCCACTTATCTTCTGGAAAATGTTCTTTCTTCCTTCCAGCCATAATTCTGCCTTGCGATTCCAGGGCTTCACCAACATCATTCCTGTTTTATAGATAGCCAGGAAAAGGTTATATATTATTAAAAACAAATTTGTTGTGGCTTTATATTTAAGGCAAATCTAAAATCAAACTTTCACCCTTCCTATATTTTGTTATTTTTGCGGCTCTAATTCAATATTATGCATCCAGTTCAGATGGTGGATACAAGGCGTCAATACCTAAAAATCAAGCAGGAAGTGGATGCTGCGATGCGCGATGTAATGGAGAGTTCGGTTTTCATAGGAGGCAAAGTGGTAGAAGAATTTGCAGCCAGCCTCGCAAAATACAATGGTTGCAAACATGTAATACCCTGCGCCAATGGAACCGATGCCCTTCAGATTGCCCTGATGGCGCTTGATTTGCAACCAGGAGACGAAATCATTACTCCTTCATTCACCTATATTGCCACGGTGGAGGTAATTGCTTTGCTGAAACTAACTCCTGTTTTTGTTGATGTAGATGAAAAAACCTACTGCATTTCTCCCCAAGCAATCGAAAATGCCATTACACCCAGAACCAGGGCCATTGTACCGGTGCATCTATATGGCCATGCCGCAAATATGGAGCTTATCATGCCCATCGCCGAAAAGCACAACCTGTATGTTATTGAAGACAATGCCCAGGCAATAGGCTGCGATTTTATGTTTACTAATGGCACCAGGAAAAAAACCGGGAGCATCGGTCTTATTGGTTGCACCTCCTTCTATCCATCAAAGAACCTGGGATGCTACGGTGATGGCGGGGCAATATTTACCAGTGATGATGCGTTAGCAATTAAATTAAAAATGATTGCTAATCATGGGCAGGCCAAACGCTATTATCATGACCTGGTAGGCTGTAATAGCAGGCTGGATGCCATCCAGGCTGCTGTACTTAATGTGAAGCTTACATTCCTTGACAGTTATGTTGCAGCAAGACGAAAGGCCGCCGATTTTTATGATAATGCCTTTGGCAATATTTCTAATATTACAGTTCCATACCGTGCGGCTTACAGTAAACATGTGTTTCACCAGTACACGTTGCTTTTGGATGAAGACCGTGATGAATTGGTTAAGTACCTTTCTGGCTTTGATATTCCTTCAATGATTTATTACCCGGTTCCCTGCCATAAACAAAAAATGTTCAATGCAGCAGGAGGTAAACAAGCTGTTTTACCGGTTACTGAAATGTTAACAAAAGGTGTCATCTCTTTGCCCATGCATACTGAACTGGATGAAGACCAGCTAGAATTTATTGTAAATAAAGTATTGGATTTCATAAAACTATAACCAAAATAATAATGAAAATTGCAGTTGTTGGTACGGGCTACGTAGGGTTGGTGACCGGAACCTGTTTTGCTGAAACAGGTAACGAGGTCATTTGCGTTGATATTGACAAACCCAAGATAGACAAGCTCGTCAATGGTCAGATTACCATCTACGAACCAGGCCTCGAAAAATTGTTTCTTCGTAACCTGAAAGAAGACCGTCTTCATTTTACTACTGATCTGGCAAGTGGCATCAAAGACGCCGCTATTATATTTCTTGCATTGCCAACACCACCTGGCGAGGATGGTTCTGCTGATTTGAAGTATGTATTAGGATGTGCCCTTGATATCGGCAACCTGCTGGGTGATTACAAAGTAATTATTGACAAAAGCACCGTTCCTGTTGGAACCGCCGAAAAAGTCAGGGCGGCGGTTGCTGAAAATTATAAAGGTGAATTCGATGTGGTCTCTAATCCTGAGTTCTTACGGGAAGGCGTAGCCGTTGACGACTTTATGAAACCAGACCGTGTCGTGATAGGTACGAGTTCAGAAATGTCCAGGAAAGTGATGGGCGACCAGT
>JBBJOD010000106.1:0-11410 GCA_037721715.1 Chitinophagaceae bacterium
TCGCTTTACTCTATTCGTTTTGTATGGAGAGTGGCAACCCATACGTCTTTGCCACATACCTGGCATACGGCAGCAACCTCTTTAATATGCTGGGTACTAGCACAGAAGCTGCAAGCATACAAAGCCTCTTCCTGTATTAATTTAGATTGCTTCGAATACACATGTGGCAGTAACGGTAACCCAGGCTTTACATCTTCATCGTCGTAATAGAATACGCTGATATCTCCCGAAGTTTCCAGGATAGCCCACTTTACCTGCCCCACATGTTCAATACTGTGTACCCTAAGTTGGGCAAAGAATTCTTCTCTAGCTAATTCATTCTTGCCAATATCCTCGATGCAGAACTTTCCCTCCATGATAATATATATTGGCTTCCCTTCAACAATGGCTTCTATTTTCTCGCTTTTGGTGACCAGCCAGGTAACCAACCGATAAAAAGCAGTCACTATAATAAACACTGTTATCGCCGGTATTAAACCCACATCCTCGTAAAACATCGGGTCGCCGGCAGCCGATCCTAATGAAACAATCAAAGCCAGTTCAAAAACCGACAATTGTTTAATTCCCCGTTTTCCGGAAAACCTGAAAGCCGCAAAAGCAACTAAGAACATAATTAACGACCTGAAAACAACCTCCAGTAAAAAAATACCCGGCAGTTCATTCATTAATAATTTGTGCCAGTCAAATATTTTGTCCATAATAAAGAAAGCTATTAAATCATTGAGAAGCCGCTGTTAATTTGATCCGCCTTTACGAGTAGGGTTTCCAGGATTGGGCCATCTTCCAGGTTCTCCAGTTGTTGCATTAGCAGGTAAAACACTTTTTTCGCGGGAGGTTTTAACCGGATCTTCGCTGGCCATATACGCTAAGATAGCTGTTAAGATAACATTGTTTCGAACATCATCAAATACGATCTTGTCGTACGTATCCCGGTTAGTATGCCAGGTATACGTACCATAAGACCAGTTTAAGGAACTTAGTGAAAATGCGGGTACCCCTGCTGCAACAAACGAAGCAAAATCTGACCCACCTCCTCCGGGAGTTCCTGGAAAATTTGTTAAAACCGATTGCTTGATTGCTGCGGGAACTTCTGCCAGCCATCGTCCAAGATAATCGTACGCGTGTAAAAAACCCTGGCCGGAGAGATTTACTACCCTGCCGGTGCCATTATCCTGGTTAAAAACTGCCTGTATACTTTTGACTATCCCGGGATGGTCTTCTACAAAAGCCCTGGATCCGTTCAATCCCTGCTCCTCGCTTCCCCAATGGCCCACCAGTATAGTTCTTTTGGGATGGGGATAAATGATGCTCAGGATGCGCATTGCTTCCATCATCGTTAATGTACCGGTACCGTTATCAGTGGCCCCTGTACCGCCATCCCATGAATCGAAATGTGCTGAAAGGATCACATATTCATCCGGCTTTTCTGTTCCCCTGATCTCTGCGATAGTATTAAAAGTGGGTACAACTCCTTTTTCTTTAGAGTCTGCATATATGCTGATTCTCGGCTGCACGCCGGACTCGGTCAACCTGTATAACAGGCCGTAGTCTTCCAGAGCAATGTCGACTGTTGGAATCTTTTTTGTATAAGCGCTAAATATCTTATTTACGCCAAAACCTGCCGACCAATTGGAAGTAATTATGCCGGCGGCCCCTGCTTTTTCAAACAGGGCAGGCAGGGTTCTGTTGGTGTTCCCGGTTTTAGCGATTCTTTTTTGCCAGGCTTCCGTTTGAGCCGTACGTTCCTTTTTCATTTTATCGAAAGATTCAGGGGTAGCAAACTCCTGCCAGTTATAGTCTGGGCGGCCCGTCGGCTGCTGCATTGATACCATTACAAATTTTCCTTTTATTGAAGGAAGCCATTTTTGAAAAGCCATAGAATCCGGCAAATCAGGAATGATAACCAGTTCAGCTGTTACTGTTTTACCAGCTGTTGAAGGGCTCCAGGCCAATTGTGTACCTTCTAAGGATCTCACACGTGGGTACACCATATCAATATGCGAGATTCCTCTTTCCCAACCTCTCCACTCACCCCATTTTTGGTTCTCGGCTTTTACTCCCCAACCCTGGTATTTTTTTACAGCCCACTCATTGGCCTGCTGCATTTGGGGGGTGCCTACCAGTCTTGGGCCGATACCATCTATTAACTCATGCGCCAGGATTTTCAGTTGTGAATTTTGTGTAGCCTCCCTTACAATGTTTGCTATTACAGCATCTTTGTTTTGAGCCAGACACATGTTGCCCGTAAACAATAACAGAAAAATCAAAACTTTTATAGATTTCAAATAGTCATTATCAGAGAAAATTAATACTGGTTTCATAGTTCGAATATAGACATTCATCGTAGTAAAACATGGGGGAGATAGGAAGTTCAATTTTTCGCAACCCTGGGTTGGGTTGATGCCATGCAGCGCTTCGTCTTCCCCATAAAGGCCATGGGCCATGCCATTATACCTGCGTATATCAGCGGAACTTTCTTCCGTTGATTACAGGCCAGGTTAAGTAAAAATTTATCACCTGTATTATTGTATAGCCAGTACACAATCATCAGGTTGTCTCCGCCACGATACCGCGCCCAAAATGTCGAGTGGTCTAGGGGCATGCGTGGGAAGTTCTTCCAGCTGGTACCTCAAGTAATTAGTCACTAAACTGATCACCGGTTTTGTCGGCGGTGGCTAAATAATACTGCTGGAGAATTTTAAGCATGGCCATCTTCGGCCACCAGTCGCGGCTATTGTCTCTTTGTACGCCTCCTTCCGATGGATCGTCTTTAGAAGGGCGGAAATACACATCTTTTTGCTGGCTTTTTATCGGCCATTCAATTTAGGGTTTCACTTTTTCGATCAGCGCATTATCATCCACGATATAGCAAGAGGCACCAGCCCGTTTATCAGTGAATGTTATAATCAATGCATAAAGGACGTTCTTTCCCTTTAATTAGCGTCTAACCCACTATGAAATGATTTGTACAAACCCTTGCGTTTATAGAATATAGTATTCATATTTACAGAACTGTACCACCCTCCTGCTTTCTTTCTGTGATAATAAATTTCTAATGATGGCAAAAGAGAAAAAACCAACTAAAAAAAAAGTAAAAACTAAACGCCTCCAGCTTAAAAGCCTGTTTTCTAAAAGGAAGCGTCAAAGCCCTGCAGGTGCTTCAACAAAAAAACAAACGGAAGTAACAGGCCTCGAATCTTCACAAGGCGGACCGCCTCCATTTACTTTTATAATTACTATTGTTATAAATCCGACGATGATCATCAAATCGGCAAATCTTGACGGAGTGATCGCCACAAAAGACAATTTTAAAGTAGCAGGCGAAAATATTATCTGCGAAATACAGGCGCCCGTATCTACTTTTACTTTCCTGTTAATCATCGAGGCTGAAGGAGATGCAGATACGATTACCACATTTAACCTGACTTGTGACAATAAAAAGGTTTTTGGCGAAGACCAGGTAATAAGAATTACTTCAACCGGGCGTGGAGGTTATACCAACAAGGAAATACCATTACCTTAAAATGAGATCTATGAAAAAAACTGTTCTTGTTGCAATGGTCATGGCATTTGCTGCAGACTCATACGCTCAATGGCTGACACAAAGCGCTGAAGGAAAAGGATCGTATATTTTTAAAGGAACCAATGTATCTTTCGACTTACTGAAAACCGACTTTTCTTTCACAATAAATAACCTGAATGATCCGGTAAAAGTGTCTTCTGAAAACGACAATCATTTTTTCTTCTATGGTGGAGAAATAAATGCCAAATCAGCTGAAGGACTTGGAAATCTTTTTTCCGGAGGTTACCTGGTCCCGTCTGCAGGTGCAGATGCATATATTGGCTTTCAACTAGCAAATTCTTTTAATAGATTAGTCGAAGCCGAAGAGGCCACGCTTTCGGCGCAGATGACGAAGATTAAAAACCAACAATTTAATGATTTTGTAAAAAGAATGAATGATAAGATTGACCAGGAAATTCTACTCAGTTTGTTAAGTGATTCTGTTATAGTAAGAAAGATCAGGAGAGAATGGAAGGAAAGCTTGTTGGTTTTGCAACCTAAACAATTTTTCGATTTCCTGAAAACATACAAACCGGATAACGCCACCGTTGCGGCAATCATTCCCAAACTCACCGCTGAAGTTGAAGCCATCAACAAGCAAAATACAGAAGGCCTCGATCACGTCAGGACGTTGCTGGTACAAAGCAGGGAAGACAATATTCAGAAAAAGCTCTGGCGGCTTTCTATTTTTGCACTGGGCGGAATAGACGCTTCCAGCTTTCGAAGAATTGAAAGTATAAACACTAATAATTTTGCCAGAAGTTTCATACGGGAAGATTATCGCGGCGGCCACCTGGGTGCAGGACTCAACTTCCAGTATAACCGGTGGAAAATAGGGGCTACTTACTTGTACCACAGAACAAATAATTTTAACCTTCTTGATAGAACGGATTACAAATTAACTTCCGTTGTCACCTCAGGCAATCAAACGTTGACACAGGAAAGAGCGATTACAGCGTATTCCGGTTTGTATGGAGAAGTTGATATCAATGAATTTAACAGCGATATCATTTATAGCCTACACCTGGGCGGTAGTTCCAATTCATATGCCCTTCTCAATGCATACATCCGGGGAAATTTTTTTAGCCGGAACAAAGAGTTGCTTCCTAATACCTACAATATTGGTTTTGGCAGCTATCTCTTTACAAAAAAATCGAAATTCCTTGGAGGGTTATATATAGAGTTACCTGATGTAGACAATTATTATGAAAAAAGCAAACCAGCTGCCGATCAAAACCTAAGGGCTGGTTTGAAAAGACTCACCTTTGGCATTGTCGGTAAATTCAGTTTAAATTCATTCATATCACAACAATAAATGATTGCAAAAAGCCGGAAAGCGCCAACTTCCGGCATTCACCCGTATGTCTTAGTAGTCACGCATTTTCAATCGTTCTCTACCCTTTACAAAAGACTAGCCCCGTGGTTGGAGCAACTCCTGCCAAGGGATTCAAAATTGATGATCACGTCAATCACTTTGCTTTTCGGAGTGATCACGGATCCCTTACCATCATTTTTACCGAGCCTCGCTGGGCTACCCAAACCCTTCTCCGTTCATTGGTGTTGATACCGATGAGATTTACTAAACCTTTAACAAACGTGGATATTTTCAGCACTGGAGCAGGTGATTTTTTTTTGACGCATCCCATGGCGTTTAGATAAGTAATCGCAAAAATGGTACTACGTACTACAAACGTTTTAGTCTGCTTAGTTTGAACAGAGAAATGTTCCATATGGTTGTTGTTCAGGTATAGCTGGATGGGAGTGCTAGCGAACGCATTCATCATCAACTCCAATAATCAGGGAGCCAGGTAAATGGAAATCGCAAATTAAATATTTCATTTACGCCGCAAATGATTAAATTATAATATTATTAGCTTTCATAATTTTACTGATTGTAGCATTCATTTAAAGTAACCAATTAGATCCTCTAAATAGCTCACACCTTGGCGGGTTAACTTACTTTAGAAGTTAAATATAGTAAAGCCCCTTTAATTACATAAAACTTCGACCATGCAACGAACAATTTTTGTATTGCTCATTTTGATAACCACATTAGGCGGGTTTGCCCAGTTCAGCGTTAGCAATAACAGGAGGTTCCTGTTAAAAGATGGCCAGCCCTTTTTCTGGCTAGGAGATACCGGCTGGGAACTTTTTCACCGGCTTAACCGCGAAGAAACCGACAGGTACTTGAAAAAACGCAGCGAGCAAGGCTTTACCGTTATCCAGGCGGTGGTACTCGCGGAACTGGACGGGCTGCATGTACCAAATGCTAACGGTGACCTTCCCTTGCTAAACGATAATCCAGTAACACCCAATGAGAAATATTTCCAGCATGTGGACTATGTGATTGAGAAAGCCGCATCTTATAATATCAGCATTGCCTTGTTGCCAACATGGGGTGACAAAGTATTCAAAGATCGCTGGGGAGCTGGCCCTGAAATTTTTAACGAGCAAACAGCCGCCGTTTATGGACAGTGGCTTGGCAACCGATACAAAACCAGCAACAACATCATATGGGTACTGGGTGGCGACCGACTGCCCCGCAACGATTCTGACATCGCCATCTGGCGATCTATGGGCAAAGCAATTATGAAGGCCACAGCAAACAAAGCGGTAATTAGTTTTCATCCCCAACCCAACCCACTGGGTTCTGCTCAATGGTTCCACCAGGATGACTGGCTGTCATTTAATATGTTTCAAACAGGTCACTGCCGCGACGCTGCGGTATATGACAAAATACAGGCAGTATATAACCTGAAGCCGTTTAAGCCGGTAATGGATGCTGAACCCATTTATGAGGACCATCCTGTATGTTTTAATGTAAAAGACCTGGGTACCTCCAATGCACTTGACGTAAGAAGATCGGCTTACCTCGACCTTTTTGCCGGAGCTTTTGGTCATACTTATGGTTGCCATGATGTTTGGCAGATGAATGCGCCGAAACATGCACCGGTTAATGGACCGCATTATTCATGGAACGAGGCCCTTGAACTTCCAGGTGCTTCACAGATGAAATTTGTTCGTCATCTAATAGAAGCCTTTCCAATGACCGAAAGGGTGCCAGATCAGTCACTCATAATAGAAAGTAATTTAACACCTGCCGAAAGAATACAGGCTACAAGAGGTACTAACTACCTCTTCGTTTACTCATCAGCGGGGAAGCCTTTCACGGTGGTAATGGGCAAAATAAAAGGCGAACAGGTTAGGGGATACTGGTATGATCCCCGTAATGGAACAAAGAGTCCAATTGATGCCGTAAAAAACACTGGTAAAAAACTTTATACACCCGCCGGTTCCGGGTATGGGAAAGACTGGGTGCTAGTACTGTACGATGCGAATGCGGGTTACAAGGATACAGCTGATTAATGTGAAGTAAGAGGTGCCGTGCCGGTTACCATTTCGTCCATGCTCCTGGCCAAGCCAAAAATATGATTGGTTCGTAACAAAGAATCTCTGCGGTTTCTCTTGTAGGCGGACGAAGGCCCAGGTTGTCCATCGGGCACAAATTCAAAACAAAAAGACTTTCATACAGGCCCGATGGAACACTTGCGCCAGTTCTTAAGAGATGGATCAAACGTGTGCGCCCTCTGCTGTGGAATCGTGTGGCATCACGCGACATTATCCTGACGCATTCGACAGTTATCGAAAGGGATGTTGCGCATGCTTGGCCTTTTGCCGCTTTCTCTGCAGAACGGCTCCTGATAACAACAGAACAACAACACCTGTAGCTGCCAGGTAAGGCAAGCTTTTTTTAAAAAATGTTTTACGCTGCGAATCAAATACCAATTCTTTGACGGGCCTTGTATTATCCTGGGGACCTTCGTAAACCAGTTTCAGTCCCCAGTCCAGGCCTTCCGGCGGATCGGGCAGCTTGATAATTCCTATCTTATTTGCAGCTAATCTTCCATCGTTAATATCTACCCAGGTGCCATTACGGGGATTGAACCATTGGGCATGGTACACACTGTTTAACCGGGCACCACGAATCATTGGTCGCGGGCATCCTGGTTCAAAATAGGCAAGAAAAATGTTTTTGTCAGGAGTCCGGGCACAATATGCCCAGCCTTCATAGCTAAGAATGTCATGTGACTTATTAGGGGATACCAGGTCTGGAAGAGGTACCAGTTCCTGGTATCGCTTGCCAATTGAAAAAGCGAATGTTTTAAGGTATTGCATATCCGCCCCCGATTTCCACTTGAAGGCGTCCCACATATGAGTCGGTGCTGTGGGTTCTATATCTCCTCCCCAAATGCCTTCAGCTCCGTACACGTGCCCTGCCAGTCCGCCTGAAAGAAAGCTGCCATACATTCCGGAGTGAATAATAGCGTCATCTTTGTCTGTTCCACCCTTGGCGCCCCTGGTATAATTAACACCAAGTGATCCGCCACGCGCATCTTTGTAGCCGGCGTAATATGGCTCGCCATTAATTGCCGGTCTGGGATTTTTAAGGTTGTAAATCTCGGTGAGGTACCAATAATTATTGTGCTCTCTCATATTACCGATCTGGTGAAGGGTAACCCACGAATCTTCACCCCAGTTTTCCAATGTAGAAGGGTTTGCATTGGCCGAAAGCAGGTTGTCGAATGGAAGCGGACCGAACTTATTAACCTCGTCTTTAATCGCTAGTATGTAATCATCCGGGCTCACTGTACCGTCGATGATATCAAGATGCACCGGCCCCAGCACTGTGTTATAAGCCTGGTAACGTGCGTAGAAATATTGCAGGAACCGTGAATAGGAATCCGGCCAGCTATGATATTTTTTCCATAGCAAACTGGCATCACGCCTGGAAGCTTCAATAAAAGCTATAAATCCATTCGCATTAAGGTAGGCGATTTTCCGGTCAAGGTACTTAAAATAGGAAGGGTTAATACGATCCATATCAGGAAAAAAGTCTTCATAACCTGGCACTTTACCAGGAAAAAAGAAAGGCCTTCCCCCTTCATTGTCCATATTTTTAGCGCTGTTTTTACCAAACTCCATCCAGGCAGAACGCAAGGTTGTTTTCGCAGAGTCGTAAAGCCGCATTGAATACGAACTATCATCGGTTTTCCAGTTTGGAAAGGCAGCTATCACATTTACCCAGTTGTAGCCCTGGGCCTTCCGAAAGCGGACATAATCTTTGAACCCGGCAGTAGGACCAATTGGTCGGCTTACTGTATCATCGTACCATTTAAACCGGTTAGCCCCGAGCGAAAACCAGGTATCGCCTATCGCCAGATATGGGGTGCCATCTGCGTAATTCAATGCATGATTGTTGGACGATGGCCGAAGAAACCCTCGACGTGCCGGGTTTTCGACTTTATCCTTTTCTATCCATTCAATAGCGGTGATAGCGCCCGTTCTACCGGTTAGCCCGGTATCATTCGAACTGGACCCACTTTTCCAGCTCCAAACACCTGGTTGAGTCGCGATCAGCCTCAAACGGAATACGTTGCCCCCGTCCCAGAATCCATAAATTCTTTTATTAAAACCCGGACCCGAAAGGTCTACCCAGAAGTCTACATCAGTGTACGCATTTTTATAGGCGTTAGCGCTCCTAAATATAAGTTCATGCATTTCCCAAACATGTACTACGGAATTAGCGGTAGCCATCCAATGAATAGCAATAAGCATCAAGGTAGAAAACGATCGTTTCCTGAAATTCATTGGAAGTCTATATTGTTTTTAAGATTCCTATCCTGCCACTTTCTTATCTATCGGAATAAGGAATAAAGCTAATTTTTTTCATTGCTATTCGCAACAGTACAGGTTGCAGATGAATGGATAGGAAGGAATTTCAGTAAATCTACGTTTCTGATCAAGGGGTGGATAAGGTATCTGCAATGAACCAAACGACCAAACAGATATTAAATTAAAAGCCCCCTGGTTCTTACCAGGGGGCCCCTTTGTTTATCCTATGAAGACTACAATGCTATGTTTGCAACAGGCATGCCTGGTTTTTTCTTGATGAGAAGCAGTAGTGGTAAGAAAGTAATAACTCGTTAATCAATTGTATACTAACAGTTTGATTAGGCTTTGCTTTCGTTGTTGGAAGGCGAGCGCGTTGAACTTTGCAAACTTATTTTCCAAATTCGGGAAACTATTCCTGGATTGACAGTTTTCTGGATTAGGTACGGAAAGTTGTCTCCGTTGGCGCTTAAATCAGCTTTGTTGTACCCAGCTCCTAATTTGATGGGATTTGTTGCCACTAGAAAAAGGAGTTTAAAAAAGCCATGGATGATGCCAGACAATACGGCAATGGAGTGAGTGCTATACACCGTAATTGGGAATTGTAGTATTAAAAACGGCATCCCTGTGTTACACGACAAAGAAAAAATTCGAAAAGCATCCGGTACCCATATTACCACAGATCTACAAGCTAAAATATTTGCTAAGCTTGTAGAGATTCAAACGCCTTATAATGAACTTGTCAAACTATTAAAAGATAACAGGTTTAAATTTGATAGAAGGTCGTCACTCGTAAATGATCAAAACGGCGTCTTTGAAGTCGAAGACGGTGGTAAATTATTAATAAGATCCGCTGCTCCATTCATTTTGACGTTTATAAAAAAGCTCAAGATAACATGAATTACTGGGCAAACCAACACAATCAGCAAGCTCAAAAGTATAAAGAGTAAACAAAAAAGAATTGATGCAGGCATAACGCATGATATAACGACAGGTAAGCCTTTTCCAACGAAGGAAACCGAATCAAATTGCATGATGTAAGTCCTACAAGGACTTACACTTAAAATATTATCACAAACTAATAGTCAGAGAGCATTATAGCTGCTGGAAGTTGGAGCAATCAGCAGCTGTTCTCTATTCATCTGCAGTTCCAGCTTGACATTATAAATTAAGCAGCAGTAGATACCATTAAGCATAATATCTTTAATCGGCTTCAGTTGTGGGCAGACGGAACACAGAATACCGCCACAACGCCAAGCCGTCAACGTTACAAGCCATTTTAAAAGACCCTAAATACATCAGCACTTATGAAAAATTTTATCCTCGCACTTATAACAGGCCTAATAACAATTACCTCATTGGGACAAGAAAAAAAAGACCTAACTTTTTCTCTTAGTACAGGTAAATTGACCAGTCCTTATTACCCAAATGACAAGACAAGAGGATTTTATAGTGTTGACTTCAATTATCATTTAAACAAGCGTCAGGTTCTTTCCGCAACTTTTAATGCCGGAGGACATGATTACTATGACAACGTCTTATCTAACACTGCTGTTCCTCTTTATGAGAACACGATAAATGCAAAAGCTGCATACCGAACTTTTTCTATTCTTTATAAATATAAGTTTCTAAGCAAAAAATTATTTTCAGCCGACTTAGGAGCAGGTGCTGGAATTATGACACAAATAAAAGAGTATCCTTATAGAGAAGGAGGTTCTTACTACTTCAGGCAATCAGGTTGGACAGACCTTGTATTTCCAGTGAGACTTGAATTTGATTATAAACTTTCAAAACATTTTCAATTAGGACTTATAGGAGGCTTTTTTATTCATCCTGATTTTCCTATTCTCGCTTATCATGCAGGACCAAGACTATCCTATATTCTAAAATAACTTTACTTATTCTTACAGCTTTACAGTGACAGATAGAAAAACGGCTTGTAATAAGGGGTTTGGCGTTATTGGGGGAGGACGTTGTTAGCTTCGCTGTAGTTCGCTATCAGCTTCAGTTTCGGATCGACGTTAATAATTTAGCTTTCGTTCATAACTTCAACTTTTAAACAATATTAGGCTTCAGTTGTCGGCTGACGTTTTTCAAATATCACAACAACGCCAAGCCTTGTTCGTTGTGCTTCATGCTGTTTGACTCATTCATTCATCAATAAATAAATAATATCCC
>JBBJOD010000592.1:0-2996 GCA_037721715.1 Chitinophagaceae bacterium
AGTGGTACAGTTTTCAACCGGTATCTGGTACACTTTTCAATCGGTATATACAGTACTCTACCATGTCTATCTGTCTTTCCTGCCTGCAGGAAAAATTATAATAATCCATCATTAAAAATTTAAGATTTGCAAATAATTAAGAACCTAAAAAAGTAACTTACTCAGCTTACTTGCTTACTTATTTTGGCGGGTGAAATAAAAATGTAAGTAAGGAAGTAAGATATAAGTAACTTAAAGTAAGATTCTCCTTACTTATTCAAAGCCCTACCAGTAACGAGTTACATCTAATAAGTAAGATAAGTAAGCTGCGTTCTCAAGTTTCATCACGAAACTTTAGGTAGTAGGCCTTAATGGGGTACTCTTTTCCTTTCTGGTATCGGTTATCCCTTTTAAATCCAAGCATCCTGAGTGCCTTTCCTAACTGGTTGTTTGATATCCTAATCATCCCGTTTGTCGCTTCCTTCAAGCCTAACTCTATTTCTCCTGTTGTCCGGAAAAGGTCATAACTTTCTTTGGTGCCGGGAGTATAATATTTCATGAGCAACTCCATTTCCAGGCTTACCACCGTGAACTGCCGGTTCTCTTCTTCATTTTCTTTTACTTCCTGTGCTGTGACATCACATGTAAATCCGGATTTATATAAAGCATAAGCCTGTGCCCACACGTCATCAATATTTATTACTTTGGAATAGTTCCAGTTGATGCCGGTTATTTCAAACGGTATCCATCTTACATTGCCGGTTGGATCATTTAAAAATTCAGTCAGGTTAGTGGAACCAATGAAACTTGCACGCCTGGGCAGTTTTTTTGCCTTGCGTTCAAAGGGATGGCGTTCCTTGATAAATGTTTTGCTGAGTATGCTTTTTAAGGTGTTGATTTCTACTTTGGAAAAGGTAGCCAGTTCATCCAGGTTAATGATCATGTTTTCAATCAGGGCAATAAGGCTATCCTTGTCAAAGGATATGTTTTCAGCCATGTAATTCTTTAAGGCGGGAGGGTATAAGAACCGGATGAAGGTGGTTTTACCGGAATCCTGTTCTTCATGCACCAGTATGATAGCATTTTTATTTGCATACTGGTCTTCAAGGGCGCATTTGATGGTTCTGACCATCCACTTTTTAAAATGCCTTTCAAACCGTTCTGCGTTCCGGACTTTCACATGGCTGCACATTTTACTGATATGATCTTCGTTTTCTGCATTCCATTCGGTCAAGCTTTCGAAATAAGTCAGGAGCGGATTATACCTGTCCACATAATCCGACTTGAGTAAATAAATGAGTTCATTTAGGTTAATGGTAAAACCTTCCAGCTTCAGTTGCCTGTAGATATTGAATTCATTGAGCTCCTGCCATTGGTGGTCAAACCGCTTTTTAAATTCTAGGGAGCCGGTGATCTCATTTAGGCGGAAATGAAAATGTCCGGTTAAATATTTTTCCAGCCTTAAGTGCTCCAGCTTTTTGTCAACCTTGCTCATGGTGAAATTCACTTTTCTTACCGGTGTGCTGTTGTGGCACTAACGGTTATGGTTAAAGAATTATAAAATGGTCGAAAAGGAATTAATTCTTCTTGTATCTTTTTCTGTTCTCGAGCATAGGATCAGAGACGTTCTTTACTGGTTCCTTCTTATTAAATTCATTAACCCAATCTAGAAGCGCTTGTAATTGGATCAGGTAACTTTTGCCCACCTTCATCGCAGGAAGATTCCGGTGATGTATATAATATCGAACGGTGCCTACCGGCTTGCGTACAACCTGGGCAGCTTCAGTCAGATCCAGTAACCTTTCCGGATTAATGAGGTCTTTAGTGGGTGGTTTCTGGTTGTTATCAGCCAGGGTATTGACAGTTGATTGCAACTGGTCGAGCCTGGAAAGAATGAGCTCGAATGGATTGCTGGTTTGCATTACAGTTGTATTTAATTGTGATTAACTGCATGCAAATTCTAGCGGGAGTGGTTTTTATTCAGGCAGATTAGGGAGTAAAATTAGGCACGTTAGGGAAATTCCTAAATGGTTATGACAGCTTCCTACATTTCAATGTTTTAATTCTACCCGAAACGCGTTATGCCAGATAGGAGGCATTTCTTGTTTGTATGCCCATGGCAATGTTGAGCATCTTTTCATGGGTTGTAGTTGGATAGAAATTGATTAAATTTGAAGTTATGCAAGTACAAGTAGATATAAAATTCGACGATTTACTTAAGATTGTCAAAACACTGCCTGCAGGACAATTAAAACTGCTTAAAGCTGAAATTGAGAAAGAAGTTCAAGCGGAAAGTCCTAAGATAGATCTGGAAACGTTGCTCTTATCCGGACCTACTGCAACAAAAAAGCAATTGGATGTTATTGAGAAGAACAGAAAAGCGATCAATCAATGGCGAACAAAATAATATTGGTTGATACATCTATTTTGATTGATTTCTACCGCAAAACAGATAAGGCTAATTCCGTTTGGATTTCATTGATAAGAAAAGGATATGAATATTCCATTTCTGTTGTAACTAAATACGAAATTTATTCAGGTGCTGTACAAGGTCAGTTAGCATTTTGGGACAGTGTACTGCAGGTAATTTCAGTTATTCCTCTTGATGAAGCCGCTGTTAATACAGCCGTTGACATCAATGCTCGTTTAAAGCAAAAAAGAAAACAGATAGACCTTGCCGATTTATTTATTGCTGCAACTGCCATAACGCACAAGTTGCCGCTTGCCACGCTGAACCGGAAACATTTTGACCGCATTGACGAGCTTACCATTATAGAATAAGGCGGATGTAGGCAATACTACAATTACAATAATTTTTTAATCTTCAACTGTTTAAGTTTCTCAGCATGTTTGATAAAGCTATTGTCATTCCTGAATTCAGAGAGAAAAGTCTTTAACTTGCCGATGGAATTACCGGAATACTGCAGGTACGCTTTGAAGATCTGCTCCAGGGTGTATTCTTTCTTAACCCACATTGCAGCTATCCGGAAAAAAGTTGAGGTTTTTCTAGGGTTTGG
>JBBJOD010000593.1:0-2986 GCA_037721715.1 Chitinophagaceae bacterium
TGGATGAGCAAATACCTCCTGGATTA
The DNA here is from genome assembly GCA_037721715.1 of Chitinophagaceae bacterium. GTDB lineage: Bacteria > Bacteroidota > Bacteroidia > Chitinophagales > Chitinophagaceae > JADCRZ01. The sequence continues at coordinate 27 of JBBJOD010000593.1, forward strand.
ACGTTCGTTCTGGGCAAGTCGATCAAAAAAACAGTTAATTACGCCCTCAACAATACATTTGGTTTTGGGGGGCATACAGCCAGTTCTATTTTCAAGAAGTACACGGCTAATTAAAGTGGGCGATTAAAACATAACAGTTCTTAACACACCGTATTACCTATAATTTAAAAGCCGCATTCCTATTTATTTCTTAGTTTTAATCCGATAAGTTATACACCATGATTACATTTAAACGATCGTTTGCCGCGCTGGCAGTCCTGCAACTATTTGCTGTACTTGTATTTTCAGCGCATCTCTACGCAAAGCCGCCAAAAAAAGTTCTTGTTTTTAGCAAGACTGTAAAATTCCGTCATACCGATGGCATCAGAGCGGGCAAATTGGCCCTGATGCGGTTGGGAAAGGAAAACTATTTTGATGTAGACACAACAGAAAACGCAGACGTGTTTACACCGGAAAATCTAAAAAAATATTCGGCTATCGTATTTTTAAATACCACCGGCGACATCTTAAACGACCAGCAACAAGGAGTTTTTGAACAATACATCCGCTCCGGGAAAGGCTTTGTTGGCATTCACTCGGCAACCGACACCGAATACGACTGGCCATGGTACGGAAAGCTGGTGGGAGCCTATTTTGGAAGTCATCCGCCCGGTCAGCAGGCGGCGGCATTTGTTGTTGTGGATGCAAATAATATTTCCACCCGAGGTTTACCTCCTGTATGGAAAAAGAAAGACGAATTGTATAATTTTAAATGGATCTCAGACCAACTACATGTTCTCATCAAAATAGATGAAAACAGTTATACCGGCGGAAAAAACGGTGAACATCATCCCATGAGCTGGTTTCATGAATACGAGGGAGGCAGGTCTTTTTATACTGCCATGGGGCATGACGCAGCCTCTTATTCGGAGGCTCTCTATTTACAGCATGTGTTGGGAGGCATCAAATACGCTCTTGGAATGAAGCCTACTGATAAACTTAAAATAACCAAATCAACTGATTAACAGACTCTCTCAAACGACCACTCTTGAAAAGTAACCTCCTAATTCCCGTACTTCTTTTTACCAGCCTACTTGTATATACCTGTACGGTGCAGAAGCAGGTTCCTGCTACGGCAACACAGACCAAACCGGCTTTTAATCCAAGCCCGTCGCCCGCTTACCTCTCTCCAACAGAGAGCATGAAAACTATGTACCTGCCGGCAGGTTATCGACTTGAATTGGTGGCCAGCGAACCCATGGTCCGCGAACCGGTTGCCATTACCTGGGATGGTAACAGCCGTATGTATGTGGCAGAAATGGCTACCTATATGCTGGACGCCGATGCTACCGGTGAACAACAACCGAACAGCCGCATTCTGCTTTTGGAAGATACAGACAATGATGGCCGGATGGATAAGCGCTCTGTTTTCGTGGATAGTCTGGTACTGCCCAGGATGTTGCAGTGTGTAAGCCGGGAATTACTCGTGAATGAAACAAACAGCATCAACATTCATAGCTATAAGGACACTAATGGTGATGGAGTAGCGGACGAAAAGAAATTAGTTTATGGAAATGCCAGGTACAAACCAAGTGACCTGAATATGGAACACCAGCGAAGCGGGCTCGACTGGAATATTGACAACTGGATGTACCTGACTTACGACCCTGTGCGTTTCCGTTATACAAACGGTACCATGAAAGTAGATTCTATTCCTGGAGGTGCCGGAGGTGGCCAGTGGGGGTTAACGCATGATAATTACGGTCGACTGTTTTATTCAAGTGCGGGCGGTGAAACCCCCGTACTGGGCTTCCAGGTTAATCCAATTTACGGCCGGCTCGATTTCCCTGACCAAATCAGTCCGGAGTTCCAGGAAGTATGGCCCATCATTGCGACACCAGATGTACAGGGTGGTTACCCGCGCTTACGCCCCAACGTTACCCTTAACCATTTTACTGCCTGCTGTGGTCAGTCGATCTACCGCGGCGACCGGCTTCCGGCAGACATGGTGGGAGATTATATTGTCTGTGAGCCGGTGGGAAGAATTATACGCCGCGCCAAAGTAATTAACCTGAAAGGAAAAATCATCTTGCAGAATAATTATTACCGAGAAGAGTTTTTATCCTCCTCTGATATGAACTTTCGTCCGGTTAATTCAGCTACCGGTCCGGATGGCAATTTATACATTGTTGACATGCACCACGGTATTATTCAACAGGCTAACTGGACTAAACCAGGTACTTTCTTACGTAAGAGGATTGACAGCCTGGGACTAGCAAAGAACATTGGTCATGGCCGGATCTACAGGGTAGTGCACGACGGCTATCGCCGGGGGCCCAAACCCTCAATGCTTGATGAGGCCAGTAGTAAGTTAATTGCCTACCTGAACCATCCGAATGGCTGGTGGAGAGATAACGCACAAAAAGAACTTATCACCCGGCAGGATAAGTCAGTAGTTCCTGCCTTGAAATTGTTGGCTACAGGTCAACAGTCGGGTCTTACTGATGATGCCAGCCACTTTGCGAGGGTTCACGCACTATGGACGCTAGAAGGATTGGAAGCCATTGATAAGCCGATTTTAAACCAGGCTCTACAGGATGAAAATGCACAGGTACGAAAAGCAGCGGTATGGATAGGCGAATCTTACCTACGCAAGAACGATGAAGAAATGATTGCCAGTATGGCCGAGTTGAAAGGCGATGACAACAGCGATGTGCGCGTACAGTTGTTACTTTCGTTATACCAGAGCACTGCTGTCAGCGCAAAGTCTCTTGTTGCTGCCATCCTGGAACAAAATACAAAAAACGATATGCTGGCTGCAACCAAAATTTCGCTTGACCGAAACGAAAATGTGAAGACATTTGGCAGCAGGCTCGGTAATATGGCCGCAGCTGACAGGACGATGATTTTGCAGGGCGCTGCTACTTTCAAGTCGCTTTGTGCCACTTGTCATGGCCCGGATGGGAAAGGCATGTCGATCG
>JBBJOD010000594.1:0-2983 GCA_037721715.1 Chitinophagaceae bacterium
TAATTCTGTTACCCAGGCAGAAAATATATTACTTACTGTCACTAAGATAATGTCACTGATCCATACACCTGCCATGAAGCTGAAACCACCTTTCCTGCCATTATTGACACTTTGCTTTATGACAGTGAAAATTACGGGGCCTATGGATAATACAAGGAAAATTCCCAGGGCAGATCCCTTTAAAATAGCATCAGACATTCGCTAAGGGCTTTTAGCTGTCAGCTTCAGCTGTCAGCCAATGGTTTAATGGGGTAAAGATTGATTTTGTATTAAAGATTAGATTACAACAATACTAACTATAGAGCTGATCGCTTGGTGCACTATTGGGTTCCATTCGCTAAAAACTTTTTCCAGTCTTCATACATTTTGCCCTTTAATACTCGCGGAAATTTATGTTGCCCACCTACCTTTCCTTTCTGTAACATGAATTGCATAAACTTAACTTCAGGCAACACGATCACCTCGACGTTTCGCAGGGCGCTTTTTCTTTCTACCGCGTAATCATCGTTAAGTATTTTCAGTTCCTCATCAATTATATTTGACAATCGCTTTGCGTCAACGGTATCATCACAGGCAACAAACCACTCATGGCCAAAGTAGGTGCCACATGGTACACCTGCCACCGTGAATTCGGGTATGGAAATATTCATTGCTTCGCTGGCCAGTTGAACAGCCCTGGTCATATTGTCCACACTGAGGTGTTCACCAACAAGGCTTAAAAAATGCTTTGTTCTACCGGTAATCATAATCTCAGCATGGTCTTTATCAACAAATCTTACGGTGTCTCCAATGAGATATCGCCATGCGCCCGCACTAGTGCTGAGCAATATGGCATAGTCTCTTCCTTCCTCCACTTCATGAATCATAAAGGCTTCCGGCTTTTCAATCATATTGCCTTCATGGTCAAAATTCTTATCGTCGAACGGAACAAATTCAAGGAAAATGTGCTCATTGGTGACCAGCCGCATTCCTTTAGCAAACTGGCGGTCCTGGTAGCCAATAAAACCTTCGGAAGCAAGATAGGTTTCAATATAAGTAAGCGGCTTAGCCAGTAATTTTTCAAATGCCTTTTTATAGGGTTCAAAAGGGACACCACCGTGAACAAAGAAAGACAGGTTGGGCCAGATATCATGAATGGTTTTTAGCTGATACCTTTCAATGATTTGCTCCATACACATTTGTATCCAGGCCGGAACACCCACAACAAAACTTATGTCCCACTCAGGGGCTCTTTCAACTATTTCCTCCACTTTTTTATTCCAGTCCTTTTGCCGGGCAATCTTTTTTCCCGGCTTATAAAACGGCGTGAACCAGAAGGGAAGTTTTTTTGCCGTGATACCACTCAGGTCTCCCGCATAATAACCGGTTTCCTTTTGCAAGTCTGTGCTTCCGCCAATCATTAACCATCCTTTTCCAATAGAAAGAACCGGGATATTGGTATAGTTGCGCAAAGTCAACAACTGCTTGATCATTACGATCCGGTTTCCACTCATCAGGTCGTTTGTAATCGGAATATATTTGCTGGCAGCTTCGGAAGTGCCAGAACTCAGTGCAAAATATTTTACTTTGCCGGGCCAGCAAACATCCGGCATTCCCTCAAGCGCGCGATGCCACCATTGGCTGTATATTTTTTCGTAATTGTAGGTAGGTACAAGTTCCTGGAACATCTTCTCCGGATGTTTACTAAGAAGGATTTCATCGAAGCGGTATTGCTGTCCAAATTCAGTAAACCTGGATTTCAATAATAACTTTTTCAGTACTTTGATCTGCTGTCGTCTGAGTGACTTTACAGGCAATCGCAACGCCCTTGCTAAGGTATCTGGTAATGAAATTTCAAACAACGACATCGATCGATAGAAGCAATTTGGTTAGAATGCTAAAATTAACACATTGACCAGTAACAGCAGGAAGAATTTTAGAAGCTACTTGTTGAATTTCAAAGATTTAAAATAATGTTAACGCCATATTGATCAGGCAATTACGTCACCTCTTTCGTTTTTCGAGCTGCTGCCTACTATACTAAACGATTTTTTAGCATGGATTTTAACAGACATTCCGGCGGGCATGCGTTGTATGTTATTAATGATCTGCTTAAAACTAAGTTGGCCCTGGCAAAATATAATTTCGTCCGGCCTTTGTAATGAAGCGATGTATTCCCATTCGATCTCCGGGTCAAGCTCCGTAATATTCCGCACCGGGTGTTGCTTGCCAAGTAGTAAGATCACTGCTCTTCTCTCTGCGTTGCTACCGACAATCATAGTATTGATCATTGCTTTTTTACTGCGTTCAGACCTGGGCGCCCTGACGTTAGTCATAGCTGTTAACCCGGCTCTTAACCAGATGAATAATTCTATCAGCGGTCGAAGCCTGTTTTTTTGCTTATAATGTTTCTTTACAAAAATGCTCATTGCGTTATAAAACAATTTTACATAATTGAAGCTGCCTTTTTGGGTGCTTTCGCCTTTGAAATGAATGATCCTGTTTTCTGCCAGGTAATAGTTTTTATAGCCTGCCTGCCCGATACGATAACTTAAGTCAATGTCTTCTCCATACATAAAGAATTGCTCGTCAAATCCGCCGGTTTTATCCAGCACTTCTCTTTTAATCATAAAAAACGCACCTGATAAAACATCTACCTGGTGATTGAAATTTTCATCTAAGTTCCCTAAGTAGTAATTAGCGAATCTCTTAGACAGGGGAAATGCCCTGCTTAAACCCGTCAACTTATAGAAAGCGGTTTGAAGTGAAGGAAATGCTCTTTTTGATTCCGGAAGAAATTTTCCACTGCCATCCAGCATGTGAACACCGCAGGCTCCCGCTTCTGAATTGCTTTCCAGGAAGCCGATACAGTTGAGGAGGCAGTCTTCTGAAAGTATAGTGTCTGGATTTAAGAACAGCATAAATTTTCCCCTGGCCTGCATGAGTCCCTGGTTGCTTGCACTTGCAAATCCTTTATTTACTGGATTGTTTATGATGATGATGC
>JBBJOD010000107.1:0-11281 GCA_037721715.1 Chitinophagaceae bacterium
CACAATTATTCAACACTATTTGAGGCGCACGGCCTGATCTGTTCACAGGTACTTGTTACCAAAGAAGATTTTCGCGATCGTTTGCATTACAGGAACATGCTGAACTGTTTCGATATATTGTTGCAGCATGATATTATACCAGTCGTTAATGAGAATGATGTGATCTCAGTGACCGAGCTGATGTTCACAGATAATGATGAACTGGCAGGATTGATTGCGTCTATGATCAATGCAGACGCGCTGATCATTCTAACCAATGTTGACGGCCTTTACAGCGGCGACCCTGCAGACAGTAAGTCGGTAGTTATAGAAGAAGTAGATCCTTCCAAGAAAGATTTCGCTTCTATCATTAGCACAAAAAAATCAAATTTTGGAAGGGGAGGTATGCTTACCAAGTGCTACATGGCCAGTAAAATTGCTCAATTGGGTATTGCGGTGCATATTGGTAACGGAACGCGTGAAAATATTCTCCGGCAAATGATAGCGGGAAAAGTTATTCATACGAGATTTCTACCTTTTAAAGGCGTTTCAGGCAGAAAAAGATGGATCGCACATACCGACAAATACTCAAAAGGCATAGTGCAGGTTAACAATGGGGCCAAACAGGCATTGACAGGCCTGAAGGCATCGAGCCTGTTACCAGTCGGTATAACGGTCATAAAAGGTGAATTTAAAAGAAAAGACATTATTAAGATTGTTGATGAAGATGAAAAGATAATCGGACTGGGCATTGCGGAATACAACTCTGAAAAAGCCGTTGAGTTAATTGGTCAAAAAAACCAAAAACCATTGGTGCATTATGATTATTTATATTTAGAGCAGGAAAATCATTGATATGGATTATCAGCTACTATTTGAAAAGACAAGAGAGGCAAGCAGGAAAATGAACGGGTTGGCGCCAGAAAAGATCAATCTCGTGCTGGAGGAGCTGGCAAAAGAATTGGTAAAGCAAAGCGATTATTTACTTAAAGAAAATGAAAAGGACCTGGTACGTATGCCTGCAAGTAATCCGTGGTACGACAGGTTAAAACTTACAGAGGAAAGAATCTGTCAAATGTCGAACGGTATTAAAAGTGTAGCAGCCCTTACATCGCCGCTTGGCAGAACGATTATGAGCAAAGCCCTTGAGAACGATTTACACATTTCAAAGTTAACGGTGCCCATTGGTGTTATTGGCATTATCTACGAAGCCAGGCCCAACGTTACCTGTGATGCGTTTGTTCTTTGCCTGAAAAGTGGTAACGCCGTTGTATTGAAAGGAGGTAGCGATGCTGACTATTCGAACAGGGCAATCATCGAAATCATTAAAAAAGTGCTTGAACGTCACGGAGTGGATAGTGATGTGGTTCTGCTGCTACCTCCAGAAAGGAAATATACAGAGGCATTACTGGAAGCGGTTGGATGGGTAGACCTGGTAATTCCGCGTGGCAGCCAGCAACTGATCAATTTTGTAAGGCAGCATGCAAAGGTGCCGGTGATTGAAACTGGCGCGGGAATCGTACACACCTATCTGGATGATACCGCTGATGTAAAAATGGGAACCGATATTATCTGCAATGCCAAAACACGCAGGGTAAGTGTGTGCAACGCCTTGGATTGCCTTATTATCCACGAGAAAAGGCTGGATATACTTGCGCAATTGCTCGGCCCGCTCGCAGTGAGAAGGGTAGAGATTTATGCCGACGAGCGTTCGTATGAGGCGCTTCTTCTCAATTATCCAGGCGATTTGTTAAACAAAGCAGGAGAGGACCATTTTGGCACTGAATTCCTTTCGCTGAAAATGTCAATAAAAACAGTAACAGGTATGCAGGAAGCACTTTTCCATATAAACAAGTATGGATCAAAGCATAGCGAAGCGATTATCTCCGCCGATCAGGCTAATATTGATTTGTTCCTGCAATCGGTTGACGCCGCCGCAGTATATGCAAATGCTTCTACCGCGTTTACTGATGGTGCGGAATTTGGGCTGGGAGCCGAAATCGGCATCAGCACCCAGAAGATTCATGCACGGGGACCAATGGCGTTAGAGGCGTTGACCAGTTATAAATGGATAATACGTGGTAATGGGCAGGTAAGAGAAACGTGAAATTGGGAATTGCAGAAATGCTGTTAACTGCAAATTCAATTAATGTATAACTTGCAGCTATTTAAATAATTAATTGCTACTGGTATTAGTTGTCGACGAACTGAAAATAATAACTATGTTATTAAGCGTGTTAAACGGCATATTCTTCTTTTCTTTTATTTTGTTTGCCTACGTTAATTTAAATGACAAGGATTCATGGCTCTGGGTACCCATTTACCTGGTAGCGGCGATTTGCTGTGGGTTGGCTGCCTTCGGATACCTTTATCCATGGGTTTACCTGGTGGCAATGGTCTTCTATATTATATATGCCGTTCGGCTTTTTTTTGAAAAAGACGGTGTTCGTGATTGGATCGTAAAGTATAAAAATCCCAGCATTGTGGAAACCATGCAGGCCACTAAGCCCTATATAGAAAAGACCCGCGAATTTTTTGGGCTGCTGATTGTAATTGGAGCCCTGGCAATGAACTATTTTACAAGCAGGTGAAAAAAAATAATATGGATGAAGGTTGGATAAATGAAACAAAGGCGCTCATGTATACAGTGCTAAAGCGCCAGCTAGTTGAAGATGCCTTTAAATGGCTTGAAGAAAAGGCCTTACTAATCAACCCGGAACAAACAGCCAACCACTTATTCGCTGCTTTTGCCATCGCGCCAAGGAAAACCGGCAGGGAAATGATCAAACTGACCGAAGCAGAGGTTATTAATATCAGATTGGCCGGTAAGGGTTTCTCTATCAGCGGTTGGACTATCGACCGGTTAACAAGGGCCTGGCTGCTGATGCAGGTAGATGACCAGGACCGGGAAGCCTATTGTAAAAAAATAGAAAGTCTTTTCCGGGACGCCGAGATGAATGAATTGGTAGCCCTTTACTCATCCCTGCCTTTTTTTTCTTATCCGGAAACGTGGCAACTTAGAACGGCTGAAGGTATCCGAAGTAATATTGGCAACGTGCTGGAAGCCATCATGTATGAAAATCCATACCCTTTCAATTACCTCAGCGAACAGGCCTGGAATCAAATGGTATTGAAAGCCTTTTTTACCGATAAGCAGGTTGACCGCATTCTTGGCCTGGACGAAAGGGCGAATAAGCCATTATCTGACATCTTAGTAGATTATGCTAAAGAAAGATGGGCAGCACATCGAAGCGTACATCCTCAACTCTGGCGGCTGGTTTCTCCATTTATCGACAATGATAATTTTTTGAACATAAAAAAGTTATTTAACAATGGCAACCATATTGAAAAGCAGGCAGCTGCATTGGCTTGTTATCATTCGCGGTACGAGCCAGCAAGGCAACTTCTTGCCGGTGAGCCTTCACTCTATAACGCGATCAGCAAAAATTTATTAAATTGGCACACAATCAATACTCTTGTTCAAGAATCTAAAAATTAATTTAAACTATGTGCTGCTGCCCATTTATTGAGAACGAGGTTGAACCTGGCAACAAACTTTCTTTCGATTTTACGGGCATTAAAGGAATGCGTTTTTTTGATCCGCATATCCATATGACCTCGCGTACTACAGACGATTACCAGGCCATGTCAGACGCAGGCATTGTAGCTGTTATTGAACCTGCTTTCTGGCTCGGACAGCCTCGGACAGGCATTGACAGTTTTCGCGATTATTACAGCAGCCTTATCGGGTGGGAACGGTTCCGTTCCTCTCAATTCGGTATCAAACATTATTGTACCATCGGCCTAAATTCGCGGGAAGCGAACAACGAAAGTCTGGCAGAGCAGGTAATGGAAATACTGCCCACTTTTATAGGCAAAGATGGCGTGGTGGGAGTGGGCGAGATAGGTTTTGATGATCAAACTCCTGCAGAAGAGAAATACTATCGCCTGCAGCTAACGCTTGCCCTCGAAGCAGGCCTGCCTGTCCAAATTCATACACCCCATCGTGATAAGAAGAAAGGAACCCAGCGCAGCATGGACATTGCCATTGAGCATGGCCTGGACCCTTCTGCCGTGATTGTAGATCACAACAACGAAGAAACCGTTAAAGAGGTACTTGACCGCGGTTTCTGGGCTGCTTTCACCATCTATCCATTTACTAAAATGGGTAACGAACGCATGGTGGAAATGGTAAAACAATATGGAAGTGAAAGAGTGATCGTCAACTCAGCGGCTGACTGGGGAATTAGTGATCCGCTGGCAGTGCCGAAAACAGCTACGTTAATGCAATTACAGGGTATCGATGCAACAGACATCGAATTGGTGACCTATCGCAATGCCATTACGGCTTTTGGAAAAAGTGGACAAATAGACGAAGCCGATTTCCCACATCCTGGTTCAATAGACCAGAGCCAGAAATTTGAGGGTAATACCATTCTTCGAGGAGGCCAACAACCAAGAATCGATAAATCGTCGATCATTATTCGTTAAACCATTATAGCTTGACAAGAACCACAGGTTTTTTCCGCCTGATGCGCCCTGCTAATATTGTCACTTCCATTGCCGATGTGCTGGCCGGAATAGCCATATCAGGTTTGCTCGCCGAGAGCTATTTTGAAATCAATTACCTGTTGCCGGTTTTCCTGCTTATCATTTCTACTATAGGCTTGTATGGAGGAGGCATAGTATTTAATGATGTATTTGACGCCGCACTGGACAAAGTAGAACGCCCGGAAAGGCCCATCCCGAGTGGTGCAGTAAGCATACGTGAGGCGGTCGTGCTGGGAAGTCTGTTACTGGTAATAGGAGTAACTGCTGCACTGGTTTACAGTGTTGTTTCAGGCACCATTGCTTTTTGTATTGCCGCAAGCGCATTAATTTACGACAAGTGGGGCAAGCACCATTCACTGCTCGGGCCTTTAAATATGGGGCTTTGCCGCGGATTGAACCTGTTATTGGGTATCAGTATTTTTCCGGCGGCATTAAACAATTGGTGGGGGCTGGCAATCGTTCCCATCGTGTATATTGCTTCAATAACAATGATCAGCAGGGGTGAAGTACATGGTGGCAGCCGGGTTACTTTATATACGGCGTGTTTGCTTTATAGCCTGGTAATCGGGTGTATATTTTATTTTTCTTTTGCTAAAGACAGGGAATTGATTACTGTGTTGATCCTGGTTTCATTTGGCTGGATGATCTTCAAGCCATTGCTCGAGGCAATACATGAACCGGTTGGCAGAAATATCGGGAAAGCAGTTAAAGCAGGGGTTATTGCACTTATCCTGATGAATGCTGCCTGGGCTGCCGCATTTGGTTCAACGTACCTTGCAATGATTATTCTGCTGTTGTTGCCTCTCTCTATCTGGCTGGGTAAAAAATTTGCAGTTACCTGATAAGGTGAATGGTGAATGGGTACACCACGAATAACACTTATGAAACAATATTATTGATTTAATCTTATATTCGCCGGTTTCGACGTTATTGTCTTGCTTATGGAGTATTTACATCAATCGTTCAGCGTTACATTTGAATACAGGGTACATTTTACTTCTGCGCTGTTTCACCTTTCCAATACCCTGTTTAGTGATTTTATTGAGCAACAAAAGGGAGCAGGCACCAATTGTAAAATACTTTTTGTAGCTGATCAGCATGTTTTAGCGCATCATCCATTTCTTGCGGATCAGATCAAAGCCTATTTTGATAAATACAGAAGCGCTGAACTTATCAGCGAGGTCATCATTATCCCCGGAGGTGAGATCGCCAAAAATGACCGGGCGCATTTTAACAGCATAGTAAATGCAGTGAATGCCTACGGTATTGACCGGCATTCATACCTGGCCGGAATAGGTGGAGGATCGGTCCTGGATGTATGCGGGTTTGCTGCGGCGGTTTCTCACCGTGGCATCAAACACATACGAATACCTACCACTGTATTGTCGCAAAATGATTCAGGTGTAGGCGTTAAAAACGGGATAAACTATAAATCGAAAAAAAATTTCCTGGGAACTTTTGCACCGCCAGTGGCTGTTTTCAATGACGATCGTTTTCTTACTACGCTTAGTGACCGCGATTGGCTCTCCGGAATTTCGGAGGCGGTGAAGGTGGCACTTATAAAGGATGCCAGCTTCTTTATATGGCTGGAGGAACAGGCAGCTGCATTGGTTGCTCGCGATATGGATGCCATGCATTACCTTATAAAACGTTGTGCGGAACTTCATATGCAGCACATCTCCAGTGGCGACCCATTTGAGGCCGGTTCTTCACGTCCGCTGGATTACGGACATTGGAGCGCACACAAATTGGAACAGCTCACCGACTTTGAGTTGACGCACGGAGAGGCGGTGGCCATAGGCATAGCACTTGATGCTGCCTATTCCTGTATATCGGGCCTGCTCGATGAAGCTGAATATACAAGGATCATTCAGTTGCTGACGAACCTTCGGTTTTCCATTACTCATCCACTTCTTGACGTTGAAAGGGAAAACAGCCAGATATTTCTTGGCCTGGAAGAATTTCAGCAACACCTTGGCGGCCGTTTAACAATTATGCTGCTTGCTGGTATCGGGAAAGGGAAGGAAGTTCATACCATTGACAGGGAAATGCTTCGCCAGGCAGGAATGAGATTGGTGAATGGTCACTGGTGAATGGTGAGTAGGTTGAAGTTACAATTATCAGTGAGATATAGAGGGTGATAAGATATGCGTACCGAAGGCTGACGTGTTGATAAAGAGAATAAATTTTCACAATCATGTATACAATTAATAAATAAATTGCAATAAACGGTCTCGATGAAGTTTGATCAGGGGATCCATTCACCATTGACCATTTACCCATCCCCATGTTTACCACCAAAGGCGAACTGACCTATTGTACTAATATTCACGCAGGTGAAAGCTGGGAAGAACATTTTCTTGCCCTTGATAAACATTTTCCCGTAATAAAGAGCCAGGTGTCGCCATTTGCACCCATGGGCCTGGGGTTGAGGCTTTCCCATATAGCCAGCATGGAACTGGTAAAAAAAGACAACCTGTTGGTATTCCAGGATTGGCTGGCGACAAATAACGCGTATGTATTTACCATAAATGGTTTTCCTTATGGCGGATTTCACAATACGGCTGTAAAAGAAAAGGTTCACCTGCCAGACTGGAGTACCAGGGAGCGGGTAGATTATACGCTTAGGTTATTTGACATCCTTGGGGCATTATTGCCCGAACACCTGGATGGAGGCGTTTCCACCTCGCCGCTTAGTTACAGGCATTGGTTTACTACCAGTGATGAACTGGCTGCCTTTAAACAGGTTGCTACCGACAATATATTGCTTATTGCAGAGCAATTAATAAGTATCCATAGAACGACAGGTAAGTTAATTCACCTAGACATAGAACCCGAGCCGGACGGCGTATTGGAAAACGGTCCCGAATTCATCGACTGGTTTTTACATGACCTGTTAAAAGCGGGCATACCGCTAATTGCCACAAAGTGCGGTGTATCAGAAACAGAGGCGGAGGATTTAATAAAAACGCATATTCGTCTGTGTTATGATGTGTGTCATTTTGCAATTGGCTATGAGTCACATGCAACTATCATTCACCAGCTGGCCCTCCATAAAATAAAGATTGGCAAGTTGCAGATAAGTGCTGCACTTAAAGCCAATTTGCCTCCCGGAGAAAAAGGCCGCACTTCCATTAAAAACGCTTTCGGAGCTTTCAACGAATCTACTTACCTGCACCAGGTAATTGGTCGACTCGAAGATCAGACATTCCTGCGTTATCCTGATCTGCCGCAGGCTTTACTGGATGTGCAAAATCAGGATGTTAGAGAATGGCGCGCACATTTTCATGTACCTATTTTCGAAAAGGACTTTGGCATCTTGCAATCCACGCAGGCTGATATCAGCGAGGTACTCAAACTCCAGCAGCATGCGGCTTTAACAAAACACCTGGAAGTAGAAACCTATACCTGGGAGGTGCTGGGCGAAGAAATGAAATTGCCCCTCCAGGAGTCAATTATCCGGGAATTGCAATGGGTGGTGAAGGAGTTGGGATGATAGGCGATCAGCTGTTAGCTTTCGCGTTTCGGGTTTGCCTCGAACCTGGGAAATTACGTGGCTCTTATGAAGCATGGTACGACGTTATGTAATTAAGCAGTTGCATAGGAGAATGAAAAAGGGTATTGAAATTTCATAAGCCATATAAACGTTAAACTACAATCGTTTTTCGAGAATAATTTCCAAAGCAGCCCCTAAAGAGGGGCTGCTTTATTTTGTTTCATAAATTCGCTGATAGTCTTTACAAACATGAAATTTCTCCTATTATTTCTATGGCTTTTTGTCTTTCAATACCCTGTAACGGCACAGCTTCAGTCGCCCGATCAATTTCTTGGTTATAGGCCGGGAACTCAATTCACTCCGCATCACATGCTGGTCGGCTATTTCAGGTACATTGCGGAGCGTGCTCCGTCTAGGGTAAAATTAGAGCAGTATGGATTAACGAATGAAGGACGGCCGTTGGTTCTCTGTTTTATAGCTTCTGAAGCCAATGCGCCGAAACTCGAATTGATCCGGAAAAACAATATGCGGCTGGCCAATATTGCCACAGATAATATCCCGCCCAGAGAGGATATTCCTGCTATCGTCTGGCTCAGTTATAATGTACACGGCAATGAAGCTTCGTCTTCAGAAGCATCCATGTTAACCCTGTATGCATTAGCAGACCCAGGTAATGACAGTTCGAAAGAATGGTTAAAGAATACGATTGTAATCATCGATCCTTGTATCAACCCGGATGGGCGTGACCGCTATGTAAACTGGTTTAATTCTGTAAGGGGAACATCTTTCAATCCAGATCCTCAGGCAAGAGAACACAGGGAGCCATGGCCGGGAGGTAGAACCAATCACTACAATTACGACCTAAACAGGGACTGGGCCTGGCAAACGCAGGTAGAAACAAAGCAAAGAGTAAAGAAATACAATGAATGGTTGCCCCAAGTGCATGTCGACTTCCACGAGCAAAGCTATAACAATCCATATTATTTCGCCCCTGCGGCCCAACCTTACCACGAAGTGATCACTGCCTGGCAAAGAGATTTCCAAATGCTGATCGGTAAGAACAATGCCAGGTATTTTGATAAAAACGGTTGGCTTTATTTTACAAAGGGCGGAGGATACGACCTTTTCTATCCAAGTTATGGTGACACTTATCCTACCTATCATGGTGCAATTGGTATGACCTTCGAACAAGGTGGGGGCGGTGCAGGCGGTCTGGGAGTGATAACGCAGGATGGTGATACGCTTACGCTTGAAGACCGGGTTGCCCATCATTTTACAACAGGACTTTCAACCATCGAGATCGCTTCACGCAATGCGCTAAAACTGGTACGGGAATTCAGAAAATTTTATAACGATGCCTTGACGGCCGGGGTAGGGGAGTATAAGACTTTTATTATCAAACGCCGGTCTACCAGCGCAGACCTGGAGGCGGTTCTTAACCGGTACCTTGATAATAACGGAATTTCTTCAGGAGTTGCACAGGCGAATGCAAACTATAAGGGTTTCAATTTTATTTCCGGCCGCGAAGAATCGATGACCGTGGAAAAGGGCGACATCGTGCTGACTTCCTACCAGCCAAAATCTACTATGCTGAAAGTTTTGTTTGAACCGAGGTCGCGCCAGTCGGAAGTGAAGTCGCGACCATACGATATCACTGCCTGGTCGCTTCCTTATGCGCTGGGGTTGGAGGCGTTTGCGTTAAAAGACCGGGTGATACCGGGTCCTTCTAAAAGCAGCATTGCAGATTCATCTCTCGACCGGTCTTCTTTAAAAAGCGCTTATGCATTTATTATTCCCTGGAAGAATTTTTCTTCCGCAAAAGTGCTGTCCAGGCTGCTACAACTCGGAGTACGTGTTCGATACCAGGAACAGGCTTTTACAGCGAACGGGAAGGATTACGAAGCCGGCACCCTGGTCATCACCAGGGCGGCTAATGCAAGATTCGGTGACAATTTATACGATAGCGTAGCCCGGGCTGTGTACCGCGAAAATGATTTCCATTACGGCTTACAACCAGTGTTTACCGGGTTCATGGAAAAAGGAGGAGACCTTGGCAGCAATCGGGTAAAAATGATACCCGTTCCAAAGATTGCGCTTTTAACCGGTGAAGGAACAGATGTAAACGCAGCAGGTACTGTCTGGCATTTCTTTGAAAAGGAATTGCACTATCCCGTAACCCTCATAAATGCCAATGATATGGCAAGAGCAGACCTCAGGCAATATAATGTGTTGGTAATGCCCAATGCGATAAACTATCGATTTTTAGATGACCGGTTGTTGAACGACCAGCTAAAGGCGTGGGTACGGCAGGGCGGCAAACTTATAGCCCTAGAAGGCGCGGTGTCAGAATTGTCAAAGGCTGACTGGGGGCTGCGCGCAAAGCTGGAAGACGAGAAAAAGAAAAAATTGCCTGGCGGAGACTCAGCTACTTACCAGCCCGTAAGAAAATTCGATGATCGGGTTGTGGAAAACCTGTCCACGCTAAACTCAGGAACGATTTACAAGGTCAACCTCGATAATTCCCATCCGCTCGGATATGGTTATCCGGATTATTATTTTACCCTCAAGCAGGATGATGCGGTATATGAATTTATCCGTGAAGGCGGCTGGAACGTTGGTTACCTGAAAAAAGATAATTTCATAAGTGGATTTCTGGGAAGCAAGGCCCAGGAAAAACTAAAGGATGGCCTGTTATTCGGTGTTCAGGAAATGGGAAGGGGGAGCGTCGTTTACCTGGCAGACGATGTGTTGTTTCGTAGTTTCTGGGAAAATGGCAAGCTCCTTTTTTGTAACGCCGTTTTCATGGTAGGGCAGTGATGGCAGCTGTAGGTGTCGGGTACCAAAACGCTATTGCTGGCACCTGGCAGCGTAGTTGACAGATCCCATTGCTTGATAACCACCAAAATAATACTGACGCAGGCAACTTGCGATAAAAGCACACAGGCAACAGTTGATAGCTGACAGCTGACAGCTATCAGCCGTATAAATTCTATCTTAGCAGTTCATTTAGCACATTTGAAAATCTATGCAAAAATTTCTACTTTATTTTATTTTATCAATAACTCTTATTGGCCAGTCGCTGGTGCAAGCTCAAAATCCAAAAGCACTTTCAGCCGCAGATATATTACTTGGCATCAAAAAACTGAATGTACTGGGTTCCGTGCTGTATGTAGGTGCTCATCCTGATGATGAAAATACGCGGCTGCTGGCCTATTTTGCTAAAGAAAAGCTCTACCGTACCGGTTATCTTTCATT
>JBBJOD010000108.1:0-11278 GCA_037721715.1 Chitinophagaceae bacterium
AAAGAATGAAAAATGGTTGTTAAGTGTTTAGGGGAAAGCAGGTTAAATTTTAGATATTTTGACCCCTTTTTAAACAGCCGGTTTTGGAAAAGAACCGCATTTTTTTTTTATAAATCCGTTGAACCTGTTAATACTGTAATACTTTTCACTGAAAGGGAAGAAAAGGTTTGTCATTACCTGGATGCAGCTTAACGAGGCTTCAACCTGGTACTGAATTACAAAAATAGGTGAACCGGTATTTGATACCAGGTGATGATTCTTCTTATATTAGTTCTTTTTGGTCAGTTCCGCTTCTTATGAAACTATGAAAATAAAATACTTTACCAGTTTATTAAGTGGTATAGAACCAAGATATGAAGTTAGATACTGTTTATTCTCAGTTCCTACAGTAGATTTGACATATGCACAGCCTTGCAATTTTCGCTTCGGGAACAGGCACCAACGCCCATCAGATCATCCATCATTTCCGGCATCATTCGCTTGTGAACATCAGCCTGATAGTGTGTAATAAGCCTGGTGCAGGTGTGTTGAACATAGCAGCAAATGAAAATATCGACACCCTTTTAATTGAAAAAGATAAATTTTTTAATGGCAATGGGTATGTTGATGAATTAAAAAAAAAAGGGATCAGCTTTATTGTTCTTGCCGGCTTCCTCTGGAAAATTCCTGGTTTGCTTATTAAGGCCTACCCGGGCAATATAATAAACATCCACCCCGCATTATTACCCAAATACGGAGGGAAAGGTATGTTTGGTATGCATGTTCATAAAGCCGCTTTGGATGCCGGTGAATCACAATCGGGAATAACGATTCATTATGTGGATGAAATATACGATCATGGCAAAATTATATTTCAGGCAACCTGTGTGATCGATGCTGCCGATACACCCGAAACCCTGGCCGGCAAGGTACATCGGCTCGAACACGATCACTACCCCAAAATCATCGAATCGCTACTTTACAATAACAGGTCCTGTTGATTCCCTGGTTGTTTTTTTATTTTAATGGAAAAAACGCTCCTGATCGCTTTATAGTTACCTGTAGAGATTTCAGCTTACGAATGCTGCTCCTTTGTTAAATCATCCGGATGATTTGCTACTATTTGCTTTCTTAACGTAACATTACAATCCAAAAATTAGCTATTATTGAAGATTCGTTGGTTAAGCTCACTGGTTTTTTTTAATATTTGCTTGCTTCTGGCAAGTTCTCATTCGTTATGCCAGGTAACAGTTAAGGGAGTTGTTTATGATATGTCTAAAACAAGGACGCTTGAAGGTGTAAGCGTACTGTCTACTTCAGGAAGAGGAACCACTACCAACATCCTCGGACAATATTCAATAGAAGTGAACGAGAAAGATTCGATATATTTTTCTTACCTGACCAAGCCTACCATGAAATTCCCGGTTACTACCCTTCCAAATCTTAGCGGATTCGACATTTCATTACATGTAGCTTCAAATGTTCTGCCTGAAGTAAGAGTGATGCCTCCGAGCTATAAATTTGATTCACTACAAAACCGGCTTGAATATGCCAAGGCATTTAATTTCAGAAAGCCGGGTATTGGCATTAGCACCTCCCCTGCTGGTGCCGGGGGAGCAGGTGTAGGACTTGACATCAATGAATTGATCAATGTATTCAGGTTTAGAAAGAATAAAAGTATGATGGGTTTCCAGCGCCGGCTGATACAGGAGGAGGAAGATAAATTCGTTGACCACCGATTTAATAAGGCGCTCGTTAGGAAAATTACTTTTTTGTCCGGTACCGAGCTCACACGCTATATGAAATTATTTCGTCCTTCTTATGAATTCACTCAATTTAGTAACCAATACGAATTCTACGATTATATAAAGAAGTCTTTCCTTCAGTATAAAGTAGTTTTCTTAACAGACCAACATGCTAAGGAGTGAATCAATTAGATGACTGTATTTATAGGCAATGTTTACATGCAAAGCGCTTCGCTGATTTCTTTACCAAGGGGCGAAATGTACGGAGCAAAGTAATACTGAAGTACGCCATTGTCATCAACGAGGTATTTGCAAAAATTCCAGCGGGGTGATTGATTGTTCCAGCCATTTTTATTTCTGTCAGTAAGCCATTGAAATACCTCGTTTTGAAGAGGCCCTACCACCGGATTTTTCTTAAATAAAAGACAGGTCAATCCGTAATTTACTTTACAGAAAGTTTCAATGTCCTTGTCGTTTCCGGGTTCCTGTTCGCTAAAATCATTTCCCGGAAATGCCAGTATCACCAGTTTACCGGGATATAATTGGTTGAGTTCTTCCAATTCTGCATATTGCGCTGTGTAGCCGCAGTTAGATGCTACATTTACAATTAAGACTTTTTTGCCTTGCAGCGTATCGAAATGAAATGATGCTCCACTATTGAGAGTGGCAGAACACTTGTAGAAAGAGCTAACCGGTTCAACATAATCTTTATTAGTTAGCACACCAGAACCAGAAGCGCCCCAGCTGGCGAATTTTTTTAATATCGGATATAAAAATTTTAATAAGGACTGCTTTGTTGTCATCTCTTATTGTTTCAAGTAAAAGAATTCCATTCAGTTCCGTTTACCTTAGCTTGTCAAGCAGGCTTCTCACATCCACCCGCCACAATTCAGGCGTTTGACGGTTATCTACCTGTCAACCACTTAAACAACTTCAATTTGCCTTTAAAGGGTGGGTATTTGATTGAAGGATCAAACCAGTTTGGAGTTTTCATGACAGGTTTTTTCCGCGTAAAAGTTTCGAACGTAAACCTGCCATGATAACCTCCCATTCCGCTTTAACCCACACCTCCAAAAGGTAGGTGATGATTTGCTACCTGCCAAACGGCATTGTTAACGCATCCCCCGCCAAACCTAAGCCTGCTAATCCATTCCTTTTCCGCTTCGTTATTGTTGGTAAACAAATAAAAGGCAAGAGGGTTTGCATTTCGGCTTACAACCGAGAAAGCTTCCTCCCGTGTGTTAAAAGAAAACAATGGTAAAATAGGTCCAAAGATCTCTTCTTTCATCAAGGAGGTTTCCATAGAAACCTCTTCCATTAAAGTGGGCGCCATGTAAAGTGTTTCCCTGTTATACGCGCCACCATAAACTATTTTTCCCTGGCTTAAAAAGCTAACCAATTTATCATGACGATGTTTGTTGATGATCTTACAAAAATCATTACTGCTTGATGGATCGTCCGTATAAAACTCGGTTATTGCTTTTTTCAAAAGGTTCATAAACTGATCCTTCACATTTTGATGTAATAATAGGTAATCGGGTGCCACACAGGTTTGACCTGCATTTAAAAATTTGCCCAGAGCAATACGTCTGGCCGCTACAGGTAGGTTAGCATCCTCCTCAATGATGGCGGGACTTTTACCGCCTAATTCAAGTGTTACGGGAACGAGGTCGGCAGCCGCCATTTGATAGATAGACCTACCTACGTCGATACTTCCTGTGTAAAAGATATGGTCGAACCGGAAATTTGTAATAAGGGCTGGCACTATTATGGCGCCGTCTCCTAGCGTGGTTTTAACATAAGTTGCTGAAAAAGTTTCATTCAAAATCCGTTCAACAATGGAGGCAGTAGCGGGCGCAAGCTCCGAGGGTTTTACGATGGCGCAATTTCCACCTGCAAGGGCGCCTACCAATGGAATCATTAGTAACTGAAAAGGATAATTCCAGGGCGCGATGATTAGAACTACTCCCAGCGGATCACGGTAAATTCTATTGCTTGAAGGAAGATTTAAAAGATTGGATGAAACATATTTTGGCTGCATCCATCTTCGCAGATTCTTAATGGCGAAATTTACTTCAGTAAGAAACAAACCGGTTTCAGTGGCAAAAGATTCTTCTTCACTTTTTTTAAGATCTGCATAAAGCGCCTCACTAATCGCATCCTGGTATTTCAAAACAGTAGAACGCAGGGCAAGTAACTGCTTTTTTCTAAATGCATACGTCATCGTTGCTCCACTTTTAAAATAATTACGCATGGCTTGCAAGGCGTCGGCCTGTATTTGCATATAGAGTATTTTATACAAGTTAGTTAAATTTGACAGAGTGTTTGGGAGCTGTTCCCGCAAGGTTTACTGTAGTTCATCAATAGCCGGTTTATTCATAACTTCATCCTACATGTCTGATGAATTTTTTATGCAGCAGGCCCTGAAAGAAGCATACCTCGCTTTTGAGGAAGATGAAGTACCCATAGGTGCCGTTGTTGTTATGCACAATAAAATCATATCCCGGGGACATAACCAGGTAGAGAAGCTAACAGACCCTACGGCACATGCTGAAATGATTGCACTCACAGCAGCTTTCAATTACTTAGGTAGTAAATACCTTCCGGAGGCTAGCATATTTATTACGGTAGAGCCCTGTTTGATGTGCGCCGGAGCATTATACTGGAGTAAGATCGGCAATATTATTTATGGGGCAGATGATCCTAAAAACGGGTATAACAAAAGATTAATTTCTTCATCGGCCAACAATATTTTCCTAAACAAGCCTTTCCATCCCAAAACCAAACTTGTTACCGGTGTATTAAAGGATAATTGCTACCAGGTACTAAAAGATTTTTTTGAAGCAAAACGCTAACAGATAGTAAATGTGCTTAATAGATCTTGAAAATAATTGGAAGTTTTCGGTGTAGTTCAAGAAGCCGATCATAAGAAATTTTGTGCCATTTGATAGACTCAGGCAACGTGTATTCACCATCATGCACTTATATGATTTTAAAAGACCTGCCTATCTATGTATATCATTTTTATTTTGATTTCATAACAAGTCAATGAATTTTTAAATATTTAGATTGTAGATTTGTTGTTTTAAAATAGAGCTTTAAAAAACAATAAACTAATATCTATGGCATTTACACTACCAGCGTTACCATATGCACCTGAGGCATTGGAACCTCATATTGACACGGCTACCATGCAATTTCATCATGGTAAACACCATCAGGCTTATGTTGACAATTTGAACAAAGCCATTGCTGGCACCGACAATGAAAATAAATCATTGGAAGAACTGGTAGCAGATGCTGGCAAAATCAGTCCGGCCGTTCGTAATAACGGAGGCGGCCATTGGAACCATACTTTTTTCTGGGAAACCCTGACACCGAATGGTACAGGTGGACCATCAGGAAAACTAGCGGCATCTATCGATGCAGAATTTGGTTCTTTTGATCAGTTCAAAGAAAAGCTAAGCCAGGCTGGTATGACTCGCTTTGGAAGTGGTTGGGCATGGCTAATAGAGCAAGATGGCAAATTGGTTGTTAGTTCTACTCCAAACCAGGACAATCCTTTAATGGATGTAGCTGAAGTAAAAGGTACCCCGATTATAGGTGTTGACGTTTGGGAACATGCTTACTACCTTAAATACCAGAATAAACGCGCTGACTACCTGGCGGCTTACTGGAATGTTGTTAATTGGGAGATTGCAGGCAAGCGCTACGAAGACGCATTATAAACGTTTAGCTCTTATTAAAGATTTTACCATAATCCCGGTATTCTAAACACCGGGATTTTTTTCGGTCATTCTGTATGTTAAGTTTAATTTTTCCATATGAAATCATTTAAAATTACAGCGGCTGTTTTATTAATTATTACGATGGGTGCTTGTTCTGGAGGAGGTAAGAAGATTTTAATTATGACGAGTGGCCAGCTAACCGTGGATGAAAACGATCAAAGAAACATTAAAACAGAACCTGGTACCAGGCATACGGAAAAAGAAATTATGCTGGATGGAAGTGAGAAGCAAACACTTACGGTACAGACTGCTCAAGGCAACAAAACCTTCGAGCTATCGGAGTCGGGTCATTATTTACTGAACCTGAAACCGGATACCCTTATTGGGGGAATTGTGAGATACGGCACAGGAGACAGAACCTCTAATCTGACCGGGGAAGACGTAGATCATATAATTGATAGTACCCAGAAACTTCTGATGGGGCAAAATGCCAGTGATGACAATAAAACTTATTTTATCGTGCCTAACAGCCTAAAAAAAATCAGTTCAGAAACTGGTTCAAAGATCATCGGTCCTTATAATAATATACCAGGAACTGTTGATTCAGACAATTCAGGCAAAACTCCGGAGATGTACAAGTTGTTTACTAACAAACAGAAGCGTGAATCAGTAGAGGAACTAATCCGTGAAAGAAAAAAATAATTAAATTTCACGCATTAATGATCCCGGCATCATGGTACAGGATCATATCCATGCCCTCCCCAGGGATGGCATCGTGCTATTCTTTTTACGGTAAGCCATATTCCTTTGAACAATCCATACTTCTTCAAGGCTTCAATTCCGTAATGTGAGCAGGTGGGGGAATACCGGCATTTCGAACCGAGCCATGGTGAAATAATTAACTGGTATAACCTTATCAGGCCAATCAATGGCAGACTAAGCACTCGAAGTACTGATTTCATCGATTTTATTTAACAATCGTTGTAAGATTTTTCCAACCTTGTCATTAACAAGTTCGAATAAAGGCAAGTCTTTCCCGGTATAAATGATGAACAAAGACAACTGGATTTTTGTCTGTTCCAGTTTTTTATAAAAATCGGGTTTTTGTAGCCGGTAAGCTTCCCGCGTGAGGCGCTTGATGCGATTTCTATCTACCGCTTTTTTGAAATTCCTGGCTGAAACACCAAACCCTGCCAGTATAGGCGAGGTATCTTCCTCCTTCGTCATATAAAAAATACGGAAAGGGAATACAGCAAATGAACTTCCTGTCTTAAACAGTTGTTCGATTGTCTTTCTACTCTTCAGGCGATCTTCGCCTTGAACTTTTGCCATTTGAATCAGACTAGCTTTATGGATCATTCAACCTGGTAATAAACAAAAATAGCCCCGTTAACGGAGCTACAATATTTTATTCGCGCATATTGAAATCTATCTATTTTAATGCTGACTCGCTGGAAACAGTTAGTTTCACACGTCCTTTCCTACGACGGCTTGCTAATACTTTGCGGCCATTGGCTGATTGCATACGCTTTCGAAAACCGTGGACAGATTTCCGGCGACGTGTATGTGGTTGAAATGTACGTTTCATTACTTTTTAATTTAAATGCTACCTTTTATTTATTCCTTTTAAGATATTTACTATTACACAACAGGCCACCATACCCACTGTGCCGTGAAAGGGACGGCAAAGGTAAGGCAAAACCATTCTTATACCAACTGAACTGCGAAATATATTGTACCTGCCAGGCACTGATAGTGAAAACAACATCCCTGGCACGACTTCAGGCAACTTTGTCTTTAAAAGGATACATGGACTGACCTTACAGGCAAGCCAAAAAAAATACTGGCGTGGCTATCGAAGTCTGAAGCAGCATCAGTGGTATAAAAATGACGTTCGCTACCGTTACTACACCTGCTTTCCATTTCAGGATGCCTTGTAAGATATTGATCCAGGCTGTTAGCTACAATTTCTCCTTGCGTTATTAATTTAATTTTCGCAGGAAGCCACTGCATTATCTTATCTTTTAGCAACGGGTAGTGCGTACATGCCAACAGCAGTGTATCTATATTGCTGCCTGCCGCAAGAATATTATCAATGTGTTTTTTAACGAAATAGTCTGCACCTGGACTCTCCTGTTCATTGTTTTCTACTAATGGCACCCACATAGGGCATGCTTCCTGTACTACTGTTAGTGACGGAAAAAACTTACTAATTTCCATTAAGTAAGATCCTGATTGTACGGTACCTGAAGTGGCTAAAATTCCGATATATCCTGTCTTTGAAAATCCTCCAATGATTTCTGAAGTTGGCCTGATCACGCCTAGCACTCTGTTTAGCCCATTAATTACTGGAAGATCATTTTGCTGAATCGTTCTCAGGGCTTTTGCCGAAGCGGTGTTACAAGCCAATATTACCAATGGGCACCCTTTGTTAAACAGCCATTGAACACTTTGTAAAGTATACCTGTAAACGGTATCAAAAGATCTTGGACCATACGGGGAACGCGCGTTATCACCGAGATATACATAATCATAGCCCGGAAGTTTGGCAACGATTTCTTTTAAGACGGTAAGACCGCCATATCCAGAATCAAAAACTCCGATTGGTTGTGAAGCCATGTTTAAAGCTAAGACTTCTGAGGCCCGAAAGTTATTTCTAAAAAAATTTCATTAGGAAGTTTTGTAAGACATTTAACCAACGGCTGATGCAAATTAAAAACCCGGAGTTTGCTTTCGCATACACCGGGCTTATTCAGTATCAGGAATCCTAAACGATTAATTACTTAAGGTTCAATTTCTTTTTTATCAATGGCATCAGGTCATCAGCAGGAGGTACTACTAGGAGTGCTTCCCTATTAAATACATGTGAATAACCGTTGTCTTTAGCAATCTGCGTGATAATATCCAGGGTCCGTTTTTGAAGAGGAGCCAGTAATTCCTGCTGCCTGTCTTCAAGTTGTTTTTGTGCTTCCTGGTTATAATTAACAACCCGGGTATAAAGATCCTGTAATTTCTTCCTGTCTGATTCTTTCTGAACAGCAGTAAGTTTAGCGGAATCCTCATTAAATTTCTTTGCTCTTGACTCTAACTCGGTCTGGTAGTCTTCGCCATTCTTTTTTAGTACTTCCTGGAATTGTTGTAACAGTGAATCTGCCTTTTTTGCTTCAGGCAGGCTCTGAAGTAATTCGCCGGTATTAACATACCCTATCTTCATTTGAGCCTTCGCCTGGCTGTTAACTGCGAATACTGCAAATGCGATCAAAGAAACTTTAAAAAATTTTTGGATGTTCTTCATGATTGTTTGTTTTGTTACCCCATTGCACATAAACCTGTGCATGTATAATTTAAGATGTTTATTTGTTAGTTGTAATATTGACACCCAAAAGCTAGAAGTAAATGACTGTTTAGCAATTATTTAACACCTAATTCCTTCAGTACATCCTCGCTCTTGTCAAGTTTTGGGTCGGCAAAGATAACAGTTATTCCTTCACTTTTATCTAAAATAAAATCATATAGGCGGGCCACAGCAATTTTCTGTATGGCGTTATATACTTTATCCTGAACAGGTTTCACAAGTTCCTGTCTTCTCTTAAACAGGTCACCTTCAAAACCGAATCTTTTGCGCTGTAATTCACGCACCTCTTTTTCTCGCACAAAAAGTTCATCCTCTCTTTTTTTCTTCAATTCATTACTTAACATAACCTGCTCTGCTTCAAAATCTTTGTACATTTTATCCAGAGCTGATTGTTTTTCGTCAATCTCCTTTTGCCACTGTTCACTGAATTGGTCCAGTTTTTCCTGTGCCTGTTTGTAATCAGTCATTTTTTCAAGAATATACTTGGTATCTACGATGGCATATCGTTGAGCCTGGCAGGCTACAACAATAACAAAAAGCGCGAGGGCTGATAGCAATACTCTTTTCATTGTTCGAATATTTCAGGTTTATTATATTGTTTTGCTTTAATTAATTCAGGACTTTAAAAAAAGGAAGGGTGATTATTCCGGCTCAAATCCCAACATGAAAGTAAATCTCGACGCATCTTTTAGTGTTCCACCGGGTTTAAGGCGGTCGAATCCTATACCATAATCAAAGCCCAGCAAGCCAAACATCGGCAGGAAAAAACGTGCACCCACGCCAGCGCTGCGACGTAACCGGAAAGGATTATATTCTTTGTAATCATACCAGCCGTTTGCTGCTTCAAAGAATGTGAGTCCATATATAGTGCTGCTCGGGTTTGTACTGAAAGGATAACGCAGTTCGAGTGTATATTTATTGAAGATGGTAAAAAATTGAGACGCCTGTTGTTGATCTGGATTAACCTTGGGATCGGAATTGTCATACACCGGGTAGCCGCGGTGTGCAATAATATCATAACCAAGAATTCCGAAATTATTGGTTAACCCTGCATCGCCGACCTGGAAGCGTTCGAAGGGAGAATACTGCATCTCGCTATTATAACGGCCCATAAACCCAAATTTTGCTGCAGCTTTTAATACGAACTGCCTACTTTTGTCAGCGCCCATCGGCTTACCTATTGGCACATACCATTCTCCGTTCACTCTCCATTTATGAAACTCCGGCAGGCGGTAAGGATTAGCAGAGGTAGCGATCGTTTTATCAATTAACGAATAAGGAGGTGTAAACTGACCGCTTAATGTAAAGTTAGACCCGCTTTTAGGAAATATCGGCTGATCGATAGACGAACGGCTTAAAGCAAATTTCAGACTGATATTTGTAGCAATCAGGTCACTAAGGCCTGGAAAAAGGTTAGGATAGTTCCTTAATTTATACTGGGTAAGGTTTACAGATGACACAAGTGTAAAATAATCATCGGGCCATTTAAGCTGCTTACCTAGCGCAATAGACACACCCAGGGTTTTTAAATAAGCGGTATCCCCAGCTGCTTTGCTATAAGTTCCAGTTCTGTAGTCATAGGCATTTGAATACTTAGTACTGTATAAACTTACTGTGAACGAATTTCTCTTCTTTCCTCCTAACCAGGGTTCGGTAAAAGAAAAATTGTACGATCTGAATGCCCTTCCATTACTCTGAACACGAAGGCTTAACTTCTGGCCGTCGCCGGTAGGCAATGGATCCCAGGAAGCTTTATTTAAAATGTTTTTAATAGAAAAGTTATTGAATGAAACACCTAGTGTTCCGGTTAGTCCGATACCTCCACCCCATCCGGCAGATAATTCAAGCTGGTCTGATGATTTCTCCTCTACAGAATAGTTGATATCCACAGTACCGTCGTCCTGGTTGGGAACGGGATCAATTCCAATCTTCTCCTGGTTAAAATATCCGAGGTTCGCAATTTCGCGGTTAGAGCGGATTAATTCCTGCCGGCTGAACTTTTCGCCGGGTACTGTTCTTATTTCACGGCGGATCACATATTCTTTTGTTTTATCGTTCCCGCTAATATTTACATTTTTGATGGTAGCCTGTGGGCCTTCCACAATACGGATCTCATGATCGATAGTATCATTATAAACAGCGGTTTCAACCGGTTCTATCCTGAAAAAAAGATAGCCATCATCCTGGTAGAGTCCGCTGATATCGCCACCTTCCTGCGTCATTTCCTTACCCAATTTTTTATTGAGTGTACCCAGGTTGTAAATATCGCCTTTGTTTATACCGAGTATTGCGGTAAGCAGTGAATCCGCGTATTTAGTGTTTCCTCTCCAGGTGGTATTTCCAAAATAATATTTTCTTCCTTCATTCACTTTTATATCCACATTCAGATTACCTTTTTTGGTGTAATACTGGGTATCTGCTTCAATGGAAACATCTCTGAAACCAATGGAGTTGTAATATGCAAGTATGTT